>JANPDZ010000049.1:0-3351 GCA_031431735.1 Acidobacteriota bacterium
GAAAATTATGCAAAATATTCGGCACTTCTCAAAGACGATGAAATTGTTATTGTTGATGGGAAAGTTGAAGCAAATGATGGAACCGAAATAACTTTGATTCTTGAAGAAGTAAAAAAACTGGCTGATGCGGTACCGCAAAAAGCAAAAAAATTAACTTTAACACTTCCTTTTGAAAAGCTTAATGAGAAATATCTCGATTCTTTGCTATCTCTTTTGAGTAAAGATCAGGGAAAATGTGAAGTATATATAAATGTGTCAATGGAGACAGGTCTTAATGTAAAAATGTATTCACAACCCTTGCGTATTCAAGGTTCAATAAACTTGGAGAATGAATTAAAAGAAAGGGGCTGCCAGGTTAGTTGGAATTTGTAAAATATGAGTATTGACGAAAATATTGCATTTCAGAGAGTTCGTGAAGCACGGAATCCGGAGAGGCCATATACTTTAGATTTGTTGAATAATATTTTCACGGATTTTGTGGAAGTTCATGGAGACCGGCGTTATGCTGATGACGCGGCGATGATTTGTGGGTTTGCAAAGCTTGAAGACCTTGAAGTTGCCGTGATCGGACAACAAAAAGGGCGTGATATAAATGATCGAAGATACAGAAATTTTGCGATGACGAAGCCGGAGGGCTATCGAAAAGCTCTCCGTTTGATGCGTTTGGCCGAAAAATTTGGAAGACCGATTATTACCTTTATTGATACGCCCGGGGCATATCCGGGAATTGATGCCGAAGAGCGCGGGCAGGCGGAAGCGATCGCCTATAATTTACGTGAGATGGCAAATATTAAAGTGCCGACAATTGTTATAGTTATTGGTGAAGGCGGTTCCGGCGGGGCTTTGGCCATTGGTGTTGGAGATTGTGTTATGATGATGGAAAACGCAGTCTATTCGGTAATAACACCGGAAGGGTGTGCGGCAATTTTGTGGAAAGATGCTGCACAGGCTCCGAGAGCTGCGGAATGTCTGCGTTTAACGGCGGCGGATTTAAAAGAATTTGGGCTTATAGATGAGATTATCGCAGAAACTTCGGGTTGGAAAGTCAATTATCCGGAAAAGAAAGAAGGTGAAGTTGATTTGATTTCTAATAACCTGCGGGAAAAGATCTTGAAAAAGTTAAAAGAATTATCAACAATGGATGTTTCTGGACTTTTAGAAAATAGACACCGTAAATTTCGGCAGATGGGAGATTGGGTAAATACCAAAGATTCTTGATAGGTATCAAGAATCTTTGGTATTTTTGTATTAGAAAATTCTAAAATGGGATATCATCATCAGAACTCTTTGATTGGCTTTGTCCGCTGAACTCATCATTATTAGGAGCAGAGTTTGTGTAAGAATTCTCAGTCGGGTTATTACTATGATCGCTGGTTTCGTTTCGTACCTCACCAAGAAATTGTATTTCATTTCCCTGGACAGTTAAAGTATGACGGTTGTTACCGTCACGGTCTGTCCATTCTTCTAATTGAAGGCGACCTTCGACATAAATTTGGCGCCCCTTTGTTAAGTATTTGGAGGCGTTTTCAGCTTGTTTTCCCCACAGTGTGATCTTGAACCAGGTGACAACTTCTTGCCATTCTCCGGCTTTATCTCTTTTGCGATCGTTGACTGCGACCGAAAAGTCGCAAACAGCAGTGCCCTGAGGTGTGTAGCGTAATTCCGGGTCACGTCCTAAATTGCCGATAATTGTAATTTTATTGAAAGACATAGTTTTTATTCTCCGTTTATTAATTTAAAAATTAACAGTAGTAGTCTGTGTAAAGATTTTAGCAAACTTTTTCGGATATTACCCGCATCCATCGTATTGGTCAAGTTTGATTTTAGTATTTTGCAATCTGAAAATAGAATTAGTAAATAGCTGGGAGTCAGTAGTTGGATTATTGATCTTGAGTGATAGTTTATTAAAGTGGGAATTAATTTAAAAAAAGTTTGGGCGGCTTTTTGCCAGTGGGTTTTGATTGCTGTTTTGACGGTGAATAGTATACAAACTCTAGTTTTCAGCCAGGAGAGTATTAAATGGGAAATGCCATTTAATAAATGTTGGGAACTTCCGGTTGGATTTGATATAAACACCGCTATTGCGTCCGATAATGATAATAATATTATATTTACAGACAATAATAATAAATTATTTTCAATAAATGTTGAAAATGGTAAAGAAAACTGGAAAACCCTTTTGGGCGGAAATAATGAAATAAATATAATTTTAGATACAAAATCTATATTTTCTTTTAACAATGTCGGTGAAAAAAATAAAGAAAATTCCTTATACGCTTATTCAGTTGACAAGTTTACCGGAATTACTAATTGGCGAATTGAACTTAAGATAGAAGGAAAATTAACAATCTTACAAAATGAACAACAGATATTTCTTATAGAAAACAACGGTACAATAAATGTTTTTGATAAAATAGAAGGCAAAAAAAATTGGACAAAGAAACTATCATCAGAGATTAAATCGGCAACAATTTTAAACTCAAATTCATTAGTAGTTTTCTCTAAAAAAGAACTTATTATCCTATCAACAATAGAAGGTAACATTCTAGAAAATCTGGAAAATCTAGAAAATCTGGAAAATCTGGAAAATAATGATTTCAACCAAAAATCATCAAACATTCTATTTATTAATAATAGAAGTAAAAAAGAATTTATTTCGGGCAACAATAATGGTGATTTATTCTCTTTTAATCTAAAAACTAAAAAAAACCTTTGGAGCACAAAGGTTGGAGGCGGTGTATCCAGTCTGCAAAATACAAATTTTGGTCTATTAGTTTCATCACTTGATAATTTTATATATCTCTTCGATATAAAAAATGGGCGATTAAAATGGAGAAAGAGGGTCGGAGGAAGAATTAATATTGTTCCAACTGTTACCAAGAATTATGTGATCGTATTAAATTCAAGTACAAATATTGCTTTAATTCTAGATATTAAAAGTGGCAAAATCATTAATCAAATTAGCATATATGATGACGATGTTTTTTCAAGTGCTCCGGTGATTTTTAATAATTTTATTGTATTTCGTTCTTTTCGGGGAATCCTTGCTTTTTCAAATTTAGGCTGTAAAAAAAGAAGAACCGAAGAATAAAATTTCTCGACTCTTCTTTTTTTTGTAATCTTCGTATGTGATTAATTTGAGCTAGTAATTGAAAACTCTTCAATTATTGCATACATTTCGTCCTTAACCGCTAACTTCTTCTTTTTGAGTATAGATTCTTCCAATAATTCTTCATCATTAGGGTATGTCAATTCAGATAATTCAATTAACCTTTTTTCATAATTTTGATGTTGTAGAGCAAGTTCTCTAAACATTTGATTCTCTTTTATCAGTTCTTCTTTTAATGATTC
>JANPDZ010000050.1:0-7365 GCA_031431735.1 Acidobacteriota bacterium
CGACTCTCGACTCTTAACTCTTAACTCTTATGAGCGAACAACTTGTTTTAGGTGCGGTCAAGCAGAAAGAAGTTTCCAAACGGCAAAGCGTTTTGCAGAAACTTTTCGCTGTTTGGTTTGATGCTTTTGTTTATAACCAAATCTGGGAAGATCCGCGAGTTGATTTGCAAGCATTGAAGTTGGACGAAAATTCGCGCGTTCTGACAATTTCTTCGGGCGGCTGCAACGCGATGAATTATCTGCTCGAAAATCCGCGATCCGTGACGGCGGTTGACCTTAATCGTCATCATATTTACTTACTGAATCTCAAAATTGCCGCGCTCAGATTTCTACCGGCTTACGAAGATTTTTTCGCCTTTTTCGGCTTCGGCAAAAGCGACAAGGCGATTGAGAATTACGCGAAATTTATCGCGCCGAATCTTGATCACGCGACCAAAGAATTTTGGGAATCGAATTCCCTACCCGGCAAGATCCGACACGGCAGGCGCATCAATTTCTTCCGTCAAGGCGGTCTTTACGAACATTCGCGCAACGGTTATTTCCTGCGTTTCTTTCATAAATTTTCGCGGCTTTTAGGTTGCCGTCCCGATGAAGTTTTAAAAGCAAAAACGCCGGAAGAACAAGCCGCACTCTACGAAAAATTCATCGCGCCGTTTTTCAATTCGTTCGTCATTAAGACGATCGGCAAAATGCCCGTCACGATGTTCGGTCTCGGAATTCCGCCACAGCAATACGATGAACTTAAAAAAGATTTGACCGACGGTGGAAACATAATTGATGTGTATCGGGAACGGACAAAACGTCTCGCCGTTTCGTATCCGATCTATGAAAACTATTTCGCGTGGCAGGCTTTTGCGCGGAAATACGACACCAAAGATCGCCAAGCCGTGCCCGAATATCTGAAAGCCGAAAATTACGAGAAATTAAAACGAAACGCCGGAAACATCCGCACGCAAATCGGTTCGGTGACGGACGAAATAAAAAATCAGCCGCAAAACACCTTTAACCGTTTCGTTTTTCTCGACGCGCAAGATTGGATGAATACGGAAATGATGACCGAACTTTGGCAAGCAATCGCCGAAAAAGGCGAGCGCGGTTCGCGGGTAATCTTTCGCACCGCCGGCGCGAGTTCGCCGATCGAAACGAATCTGCCGCCGGATTTGCGGGAAAGATTTGTTTACGAAGAAGAATTGTCAAAAGAACTTTTCAAACAAGACCGCGCTTCGATCTACGGCGGATTTCATCTTTACATTTTGAAATAAACTCGCCCTTGCTTTTATAACTAATCACAAAGTATAGTTACAAACGTCAAGGGCGAAAGTCTTTGATAATTGAAAGAAAGGAGGTTTCTCTATGAGCAAAAACATCGAGAAACAGCTTCAAGCAATATTGGAAGTTTTGTTTATTTTAACCGAACGTGCCGATATTCAAGAGCAAGAAATCGAAATCTTGCGACTGCGCGTTAAGCGGCTTGAAGATTTAATTGCGCAATTGTCTGAACCACAAAATCGCAATTAAAACCCGCGAGGGATTTCTAAAATCCCTCGCACTCCTTTCTTTCTATCACAAAAAAGGTAAAAAAAAAAGATGTTACCCGAAGAAATCAAACAAAAACGAATCGCGCTTAATCTGACGCAAGAAGAATTAGCAAAAAAGTTTGGTGTCGAAAGAAACACGATTGCGCGTTGGGAACGCGGCACAATCGTTCCGCAAGCGAGCGGAATGTTGCGACTTGCATTTCAAACTTTGGAAATTGAAAGTGGATTGGAAAACGCCAAAGTCGAAAATTTGCTCTACAAGCAATCCGAAAAAATAAAGCGTCTTCGTATTCGCCATGCCAAAAATAAAACCGATTTTTTAAATTTAGAAAAAAAATGGAAAACGAACAACTGATCCGACATTTTTACGAATCGTTTGCACAAAACAATGCCGATGCAATGGTTGCGTGTTATCACGATGAGATCGAATTTCACGATCCGGCTTTCGGACGGCTGAAAGGCGCGGACGCGAAAAATATGTGGCGAATGCTTGTCACCCGCGCCAAAGGAAATATCAAAATCGAATTCAAAAATGTTGTCGCCGACGATAAAAAAGGCGCGGCAGATTGGACGGCGGATTATCTTTTCAGCAAAACGGGAAGAAAGGTTTTCAACGAAATTCACGCGGAATTTGAGTTTCAGGACGGCAAGATATTTCGCCATACAGACACGTTCAACATTTGGAAATGGTCGAAACAAGCCCTTGGTCTGAGCGGAAAACTGCTTGGTTGGTCACATTTTTTGCAAAACAAGATCCGCCAAAACGCTCTCGAATCTTTGCGCGAATATGTTGAAAAACAAAATGATGCAGAAAAAGCCTGAAAAAGATCTTCGGAATAACTGACAACCTCACCTTACGCAGGTCGAAAAAGTTTTCACCGCCAAGGACGCTAAGGACGCAAAGTAATAAAGGATTGACAAAACGTGTGGTTAAATCTTTTTCCAATGAAAACATCCAATGAAAACATCCAAAAACTCGACCATTTTCATTCAAAAAAGAGAGGTTTCGATTGAAAATGAAGAGGTGTCAAACGGTATTTCAAAAAACTTTGCGGCCTTAGCGGCCTTAGCGGTAAAATTTCTTAAATTGCGTAAGGTGAGTGACAACTTGAAAAACGAAATCCAAAATCCAAAATCCAGAATCCAAGATCCGAATGACGCTTTCGATAAAATGGATAAGATGTATCGCCATCAGCGGTATTTCTACGATCTGACGCGCAAATATTATTTGTTGGGACGCGACCGATTGATCAGGAAAATGAAAATTTCCGACGGCGAAAATGTTCTGGAAGTCGGTTGCGGAACGGCGCGAAATCTTATCATTTTAGCGAAAAAATATCCTCAAACAAACTTTTTCGGGCTTGATGCTTCCGCCGAAATGCTCAAAACGGCGCAAAGCAAGATTGGCGCGAAAAACTTAGAAAATATTACGCTCAAAACCGCTTTGGCAGATGATTTCACGTTTGATAAAACCTTTGATCTGACGGAAAAATTTGACGCGATATTTTTCAGTTACGCGGTTTCGATAATTCCGCCGTGGCGCGAATCAATCGAAAACGCGCTCGAAAATCTGAAAGCGGGAAAAAGTCTTTACATCGTGGATTTCTGCGATCAGGCAGAATTACCGCGCTGGTTTCAGAAGATATTAAAAAGCTGGCTCCGGCAATTTCACGTCAAATATCCGGCGAAATTGATTCCTTTTCTTGAAGATTTGGAAAGAAAAGGTTTCGGGGAATTGAAAATCACGCCGCTTTACCGGCGATATTCACTGCTTGCCGAGTTTCAAAAGTCACAATAAAGACTGCAAATTTCCCTCGAGAAAACTTGCAGTCTTCATCAAATTGTTCGTGTGTGGTTTTTGTGATGCAGCTTAAACAAGTCGCTACCGCTTCTTGTTCTGACCTTTAATCTTACGATTGTTTGACTTCGGCGCGGCGGCGCATTTCTTCCGTCAACGATTCATCGCTCATCGCGTTGATCTGCGGCGCGGCAACCTTCGGATTGAGTTCGCGTTGTTTCTGCTCGATTTCCGCCTCTTCTTCGGCTTCGCGCATTCCGTCCTTAAACGCTTTGCGCGATTGTCCGAGCGATTTCGCAAGCTGCGGCAGACGCGACGCGCCAAACAATAAAAACAAAGCACCACCAATGATTATCCATTCCCAACCTTGCGGCATAATATTATTCCTCCAAAATACTACTCAATAAATATAAATCTTATACGTTAAAAAATTCGTCTGCCGACATTATTTTCAAGTTCGGCATTACTTTTTGAATTATCTGAAAATCGTCCGTATCGTGCGTTACGACAAAGCCGTCGTGAATCACCGCCAGACGCGCAATCAGAGCATCATTTCGCAAAGTTTTCAGTTTAGACGGCTGTTCCGTTTCCATCAAATAAAGCCGCCGAATCGCTTTTGAAGTTTCCCACCAATCGTTTTTCGTCGGATTTATCAGACAATCGTTTTTGTTGAGCAAAACGCGCCAACGCTCATATTTTTGCAAACTGCTCTCGTCAATGGATGTCGCCACCAATTCAAAAAGCACAACCGTCGGGAAAAGCACGGACAAAATTATTTTATCAACGTAATCGGCATAATCCGAAAAAACGCAGGTGTCAAATATAGGTCTTCTTGCCATATTTGGCTTCTTCTTCTTTTAAGGCTTTCATTGCTTCACGCGTCGCTTCGATAAGTTCCTTTTGGTCTTTCGTCAAATGCTTTGGTAACTTAAAATCCTTGGCGTGCGGCAATTTTTCCGAACCGTTTTTATTTTCTAGTGCTTTTTTCATCGCTCTGTTTTGACGCTTCGATTAAACAAAAAGTTGGCGCGTCAAGCTCTTTTATCATAACGCTATTCGCTCAATGTTTCCATCGAAAAAGTGTTTTGCCTTTTAACTTTTGGCTTTTTCCTTGAATTTATCCATCGCTTCGACCAACGCCGAGGCAATTCCCTTTTCGCTGACGGAATGTCCGGCATCCGGCACGACAACGAATTCGGCTTCGGGAAAAGCGCAGTGCAAATCCCACGCGCTCGTCATCGGACACACGACATCATAACGACCTTGAACGATAACGGTCGGGATATGGCGGATCTTATCAACATTTTCGATCAGGTAATTTTCGGTCGGGAAAAACGAATTGTTCATAAAATAATGACATTCAATTCGCGCCAAAGATAACGCTTCGTGCGCGCCTTCCCAATGATTCATTAAATTAGAGTCGGGAAAAAGTTTCGAGGTCGAGCCTTCCCAAACGCTCCACGCCCGCGCCGCTGAAAGCCGTACTGCTTCGTCGTCGCTCGTCAGGCGTTTGTGATACGCAGTCATAAAATCGCCGCGTTCTTCAAACGGAATCTCGTCGCGGTAGCGTTCCCAGAAATCGGGGAAGATCTCGCTCGCGCCGTATTGATAAAACCACAACAATTCTTTCCGACGCGTTAAGAAAATTCCGCGCAGGATCAAACCCAAACAGCGGTCGGGATGCGTTTCGCCGTAGGCGAGCGAAAGCGTGCTGCCCCACGAGCCGCCGAAAACATACCATTTATCAATGCCGAATTTTTCGCGCAAGATTTCGATATCGGAAATCAAATCCCAAGTCGTATTTTCACGCAGTTCGGCGTGCGGCATTGATTTGCCCGAACCGCGCTGGTCAAACAAAATAATGTGATACATCTGCGGATCAAAATACTGGCGATACATCGGAATCAATCCGCCGCCCGGTCCGCCGTGCAGAAAAACGACGGGAATACCGTCAGGATTTCCGCAGCGTTCATAGTAAATTTCGTGAATATCGGAAACTTTGAGCATCCCCGATTCAAATGGTTCGATTTCAGGATAAAGAGTTTTCATAGCGTCTTTATGATACAGGAATTTGTTTTGTTCATTCAAACGACATTTGTTTTTAGAAGTAATGCCTCAATAAAAAGTTAAAGAAAGATTTATTGCCGACGCGTGCGCCAGCGAAATAAACTTCGGAATGATGCGCCTGACTGTCATTCGGAATAAGTGAAAAGTGATAGGTGATAGGTAATAAGTGGTTTTCACCTCTCACTTATCACTTTTCACCTCTCACTTATTCCGAATGTAATCCTTTTTATTTCTTAATTTAATTTTCAACTGCGCAACCTTCTAAAACTAAACTAAACAAAAATTGATTTATTCCTCTCTTTTAGCGCGTGGGCCGATCTAACTTTTTATTGAGGCATTACTTTTAGAATCTAAAATTTATCGGATAGCTTTTTCTTTATGCTAAAATTTTTTCGCCTATGCCATTTCGCAAAATCACATCAATTGCTTTATTTTTGCTCATAACTTTCAGCGCGTCGCTATTTGCTCAAACAATTTCGCCGCAATTCATTTCGGTTTACGGCAATTTCAGTATTGCTCTGCCGGAAAATCCGAATCTGACGCGCGGTTTGCGAAACACGGATGCGCCCGATAAAGGCGCGGGAATGATTTATGCGTGGGAATCGGAAAACGTCGTTTATACCGCGCTTTATCTCGACCCTTTGCAAGCGACCGAGAACCTGACTCCAGTTGAACAAGCAAAGAATTTTGAAGAAATTAACCAAAACGTTCGCGAAACCATCAAAAAATATAATGGAATGATTATATTTGAAAGACCGCTGCCGCTTGGCACGAATCCGGGAATGGAAATCCAGGCAGCGATCGGCGCGGGCAAGATGATCGCGCGAAATTTTCAGGTTGGTCAGCGCAGTTATTCATTGCAAGCCGTTCTGCGTGATCTAAAGGATGGAAGAAAGGCTTTGAAAGTTCTGGATTCGTTCAAACTGATCGAGGGCAGAGCGAGCGTTCTCAAAAAGATCGCCGAATTTACGCCGAAAGATCTGCCGCCAATACCGATTTCCAAAATGCGTAGACCCGATCTCGAAACGGCGAATTTGAAAGGCAACGTTAAAACCATCGTCGAAGAAAGCGAAGATCTGACAGGTGACGCATTTCAGCAAGGACGCATTTTTTCAGCCGAATATTTTTATAATTCAAGCGGATTTCAAACCAAAGAAATCAGCTACGATGTACGAGGAAACCCTTTTCAAATTGGCGTTTACGGATTTATTGAGAAGGCTCTGGCTGTCAAATTCGGAACAATTCGCAAGCCTTCCGACAAAACCGCCCCAATCGCCGAAAAACCGAAAGTTTTGCGCTATGATTTGAAATTTAAATACGTTTTTGACGAAAAAGGACGCGTCCGGGAATTGAAATATTATCGCACCGGCGGAGAATTAAGTTCCCGCACGCTGACAATTTACACCGACAACAAAACGGAGGCGCAAAACTTCAACGCACAGGGCGAACTCGTTTCAAAAACTTTTCAAGTCTTTGACGAAAAAGGAAATTTGATTGAATCGGTTTTTCAAATACTCAAACCAAAAGTGATTGAATACAAAGCCGTTTACAAATATGAAACGGTTGATGAAAAAGGAAATTGGACGCGGCGGATTCTCTCTGAATGGCGAACCGAGGACGGCAAATCGTTTTATGCTCCCGTCAAAATTCAATACCGAACTTTTGCCTATTATCCTTAATCTGCAAATTGGATCAGCCGGAAATTTGGAGCAACTTTCAATTGCGGCACATTTAACTTCTGAAATAATTGATAATTGATAATGAATAATTGATAAAGTTGCTTTGCCGATTCCGAATTTATCAATTATCAAATATCAATTATTGAGTCCACTCCGAAAAGTCATTTTTAGCAGTTTTGGGTCTTAAAATTGACTTTTACCATTTTTGAGATTCTTTGTTTTCAATAACTTACAAAACTACAAATTCAGCGATTGAACGATTTTTCTATCAAACAAGGGTTTT
>JANPDZ010000051.1:0-17766 GCA_031431735.1 Acidobacteriota bacterium
TAAATTTAGATAGCGCAGACCGCCGTTCTCGCTTCGCTTGCACGGCTGGCAGGCAAGGCTGCCTGCGCTCCCAGCCGCCAATTTATTGTCGTGTTTATTTTTCAAAGAACAAAGGGCAATCGCTGAGAGGCATTTACCGTATATTTCGATCAATCAGGAATTAGAGATGTAAAGATGAAAAATATTAAAATCAGAATATTAATTTTGTTGACGTGTTGTGTAATGACTTATTTGCTGACCGCTCCGTCAGGCGATATTCAAATCGTCAAAAGCGCGAATCTGCCGGCCGAAAAACCGCCGATGTTTGTTTTGCAGGTTGGAATTTCAAAATATAAAAACTCGGCCAGTTGGCAGGAATTAAAAGGCGCGGTAACGGATGTCAGACAGATGGCGGAAGTTTTGAAAAGCCCTCGATTTGGTGTTTCCGAAAACAACATCAAAACTTTGGTTGATGCTGATGCAACCAAGGAAAAGATCTTTGCGGCGTTTGAAACTCAACTGATCGCCAAGGCGAAAGATTATAATGAAAAAAATGATAAACGGCGCGATGCGGTCGTTATGTTTCAATTTAGCGGACACGGTTCACGGGTTAAAGATGTTGCGCCCAACCTGGACGAAGCCGACGGTTGGGACGAAACTTTTGTGACCGTCAACAGCGAAGATAAACCGAATAAAAATTTTGACATCACGGACGATGAAATATACGAGCTGACCAAGCGGCTCGGGCAATATACCGAAAATATTGTCTTTATTTTGGATAGTTGTCATTCGGGTTCGGGAACCCGCGACGGAGCCGAGTCAAGAAATATCGAGCCGCGAAAAACTCAGCCCGTGGTCGTGCCGTTTTCCGGCGCAAAATCACGCGGCAAAATTGAAAAGAAAACCGCGCCCGACAATGTGCAAACCGATGTTTTGCCGCTCAGTGATAATTACATCGTGATCTCCGCCGCGCAGGCTGGTGAACGCGCCGGTGAATATCGAATCTTTGCGGACGGCGCAAAACTCCCGACCGCGTATCACGGCAGAATGACTTATTATCTGTTAAAAAACTTGCGCGAAGCGGGCGAAACAACCACTTATCGCGATTTGATGGATGCCGTCAAACGCGATGTCGTCAGCGATTCGAATAACAAACAAACTCCGCAGATCGAAGGCGAATATCTGCGCCCCGTTTTCGGCGGATTGGGCAAGATCGAAGACAATACGATTCAAATTACGATTAATGAAAAAAACGAGATTTTTCTCGAAGCCGGAGCGATGCAAGGCGTTGTCAAAGGCACGATTCTCGAAATCCGCAGTAAAACAGGCGAAAAGATCGGGACGGCAAAAGTATCGCAGACGGTTTCCGATCGCTCGGTTTTGCAGATCATCCAATCCCGCGAACTTATGGTTGATGATCGTGCCGTAATTATTTCGCAGGATCTGAGTGCGTTTCGACTAAAGGTTTTACTTGACGGCGAAGATTCGGCTAAAATTACACCGAAAGACAAAGAATTGATCGGAAACTTGCGGGAAATATTCACCAGAGAGGCGGATAAACAAACGCACGGCATTGAATTGACTGCCGGAAAATGGAATGACCGCTCGACCTTTTGGGAAATAGCGCTTTTGAAAGACCGTTTTGATAAAGTATTTCCGGACAAATCGCGCGCCGCACCGATGATTACAGGTCAAAATAAGGATAACACTTTTATTTACGAACCGTTTCCGTCTGGCGATACGCAAATATTTTACCTGGTCGGCAAGGACCTTAGCCCGATTTACGGCTTTTTTGTCGAAGCTGATAAAAGCAATGCCGGAAGCAAGCTCGAAAAGGCTTTGCTCCAATTGGTACGGCTTCGTTCGGTCAAGGGAATCGCTAATAACAAATCGCCGCTTCGGGGAAAAATTCAGATAAGACCCGTTCGACTGAAACGCCCGATAAGGTGTGAAAACAAGACTATGGTTGCTGCAAAGCGGGAAGTTTTGTCGCTGAAAACGTCCGAATCGAATTACAAATTCTCGTTTGAGGAACCTTTTGAATTGGAGATTACCAATACATCGGGCAGCGATCTTTATATTACGGTGCTCGATATAAGTTCAGACGGAAGCGTCCAAATTCTTTTTCCGCAAAATATTGACGGTGAAAGAGAAGGCTTCAAACTCGAAGCCAAAGCCGGAAAAAACAAAAAGATTCTTTTGACTGAAGAATGCCAGCTGATCGAGTCAGTTTACAGTCCCAGATTTTTTTATGTCACACCGCCCGCCGGCATTGAAACTTTCAAGGTTATCGCGACAACTGTGCCCGTGCCGCGTCGAAAGTTTGAGTTTCTCGAAATGCCTTCGATGAATTCGAAAGGGCGCGGCGATGAAATATCTCTTGCAAGCGTCGGCGATTGGACGACCGATGAAATAAATTTTGAAATAACGGTGCCGAAATAATAATATCTAAGGCACAGATCTTTACAAACTAAGAAAGGAGAAAAACTTATGAAAACAAACACCCGATTATTTTTAATATTCACGCTGATTTTGGCGTTTTGCGCCATTTCAGCCGAAGCAAAAGGTAACAAATACGCTCTTTTTATCGGCATCAACAATTATCCCGACACGATCGGTTCGCTTTCCGGTTGCGAAAACGATTCCAAACAGATGAAAAAGACCTTAACAACCAAATACGGTTTCAAACCTGCTGATACGACAATGTTGCTGAGTGCGAGCGCGACGCGGCAGGCAATTATTGACAATCTCAAACTGTATGCCGCAAAAGCGAGCGCCGGCGATATTTTCGTGATGCAGTATTCGGGGCACGGTTCGCTCTTTCCCGATGCTTATTCGGAAGAAATGGACGAAACCCGCGACATATTTTTCGACGATCCGGGCAGTGATTTTATTGATTATCCGCGCGACAAATACGATTCGACGATTTTGCCGGTTGATGCAATGGAAACCACGAGCGGAAAACCGTGGATGAATATGATTCTTGACGATGAACTTTTTGCGATGTTCTCGGAATTTACCAAAAAAGGCGTGCAAGTTGTGTTCATCTCGGACAGCTGTTTTTCGGGCGATATTTCCCGAGCGAAAGTAACGAAGGAAAAAATGCGTGCGGTTTCAGTTACGCGAGTTTTCGGCGCGAAAAGTTTCGAGGCGATAAAATTTGCGAAACCCGCCACGACCCGCACCGTCACCAATCCGCGCCCGATGAACAATCTGTATATCACAATGACCGGCGCGGATGCCGACGAACTCGCTTCGGACGGCGCACCGAAAAAGTTACAAATGGGACTTTTTACCGAAAATTTGGTCAAGTCGTTAAATGCCAAAGGTGCCGTCGCAATGACTTATTCAAAACTTATGACAAAAGTTTCGGCAGTTGTCAAAACAGCATCAGGTGGGGGCGATCGTGATCAAAATCCGCAACTCGAAAAACGTTTCGGCGATCCCAATATGTTGATTTTCAGCTTTCCGAAATAAACATTCGGGCGAAATTTTGAATAAACATTATTGGAAATAAAACAAATTTCCAAATAGGTCGCCGAAGGTGACAAATTTAATAGCGGCGGGTCAAGAGACCCGCCGAACTTGATCGAAAAGATGTCTCGACGCTGAAAGCGTCGCATTCTTTCGGATGTGCGACGCTTTCAGCGTCGGGATATTTGCGCGTGGCTAACGGCGGGTGTCAATCGCTCAGGCTCATTTTACCCGCCGCTATTAAATTTGTCGCTTTCAGCGACCGGAATCAGAAGATTTCTATCCAAATTGTTATTTCCAACAATGTCTATTAATCCGGAAAAAAAGTGCAGAGCAAAAAAATGCCGAGCTCAAAAGCGATAAAACCCGCAATCAGCAAAGTTTCCGCTTTCCCGAAGCGAAAAAATCGTTCGTTCGTTTTTGAATCGGCAACTTTTTTTTCGGTTTTTAACATTTCCGATTCAAACGGCGGAATCAGCATATCTCTGCCGCTATCGGAATAATCCTCAGAAACCGAAAGCGGTTCTGTAAATTCCGATAATCCAAGCATTCCTTTAATTGCGCGTCTGCGAAGTAAAATTAAATCATTCATATTTTGTAAAATCCTCCCAATCATTTTTTGAAATTATTCTGAGCGTTTTTTTTATACGTTCGTTATCGAGTGCCGATATTGCGAAAAAGGTTACATCTGAAGTAAGGCAAAAATAGTTTTAGAAAGAAATAGGACGCTGGATACGCGGATTAAGCGGATTTTCGCGGATTGATTAATAAAATATCCGCGAAAATCCGCTTAATCTGCGGTTTGTCCGCGTCTCGCTTTAATGATTTTTCGACACTTTATTCGCATCTGTAACCTTTTTTCAGATTTCGGCACTCACTAGCGTAAGGGCTGAAACAAACCTTTACGGAATTAAAAAATAAATTTGAAAATTATAAAAAAATAGGAGAAATATAAAAAAATGAAAAAAATAATCGTTAACTTTTTAATCGTCGTAACTTTTTTAACAGGCTTGTCAGCATATGCTTTTGCAGGCTCAAACAAAACAACTGCCAATAACACGGCATTAACCGAAAATTTGAATGCAACCGATGTAATATCCGATGTATTTCGTGTCCGAGGCTACAAAACCCGTTGGCACAAAGTTTATGTTCAAGCCGGCAGCAATGTTGACATCGAACTGAACGGCAACGGCAGCACCAATCTTGATTTGTATGTTTATGATTCAAGGCGCCGATTCATTATCGGTGAAGATGGCAGTACGGATTACGAACTCGCCGAATTGGAAATTTATCAAAGCGGCTATATATGGGTCGGAGTAACAAATCGCGGCAATCGGGCAAACGAATATGAATTGACCATTGACGAATTCTAAAACCAAGATTCACCCCGGCAGAAGCCTTACAAAATTAAATATAAAAGGAGGTGGTTGATGAAAAAATAATAAATAATGCAATAAACTTCGATTCATTACGACGCAAAGCCTGTTCACGGACAGGTTTTCGTCGGCTTTAAATGTTATAAAATGAGGCTGAAGCTGGGAGTGCATTCGCTGGGAGCGCAGGCAGCCTTGCCTGCAACGCGCGTTCGAGGCTTTGCGAGAATAGGCGCGACACGCCTCGATTACTGAAAAGTTTATGCCCAAGCGTTGCCGTTCTCGATTACTCGAAAGTTGAAATTATCTGAGGCGTTTGCCGTTCGACGCTTCGCTGGAACGGGCAGGCAAAAAAGGCTGGGAGCGCAGGCAGCCTTGCCTGCAATGCGCGTTCGAGGCTCTGCGAGAACCGAGCGCACGCCTCTCGTTACCTTAAAAGTTTTAGGTAATCAAGCGTTGCCGTTCTTGCAAAGCCTCGAACGGGCAGGCAAGGCTGCCTGCGCTCCCAGGCTGCGCTCCCAGGAGAAAAATTATGAAGACAATTATTATCGGGTTTTGGCTATTGATTTTGACTTTTGCGGCACAGGCGCAAGAGTTGAAGCTCGAAATCTTGAACGGACATTCGGGCGGCGGCGTGTTTGCGGTTGCCGTTTCGAGCGACGGAAAATTTGCGCTGACGGGCAGCACCGATCAGACGGCTCTGCTCTGGGATTTGGAAACGGGCAAACAATTACGCCGTTTTGTCGGACACGAAGATGCTGTGAGCGCAGTGCAATTTTCAAAAGACGGGCAGTTTGTTTTGACCGCAAGTTACGACAAAACAGCGCGGCTCTGGGAAACAGCGACGGGCAAAGAAACCAGAGTTTTTGTGGAAAACCGCAACGGCGTGCTGATCGGACATTCCGGCAAAATTCTCTCCGCCGCGATCTCTGCTGACGGGCGATTGGTCGCCACCGCGAGCGAAGACAAAACGGCGCGAATCTGGGATGCAAAAACGGGCAAGCAATTGTTTGAACTCAAACACGCCGGACGAGTTAATTCGATTGCATTTTCGCCCGATTCGCGCCTTCTGCTGACGGGCGGAGATGACAAAATCGCACGGCTTTACTCGACTGAAACGGGCAAAGAAACGAAACAATTCATCGGACACACCGAAGCGATTACATCGGTTGCTTATTCGCCCGACGGTAAGCAAGTTTTAAGTGCAAGTATGGAAGATGGAACGGCACGTTTATGGAATGTTGAAGTATCAACCGAAATTAGGAAATTTGAAGTTTTTAGCTATGGTAGCGTTGCGATAGTCGCCTTTACACCCAGTGGAAATGATGTAATTACGAGCCAACTTTATACTAATATCTGGAATGTTAAAACAGGTGAGAAGGTCAATGAAATTAGGGGAGGAGGAACTTTGGCAATAACGCAAAACGAAAAGCTACTTTTAATCGCTGAAGGGCAGAATGAAATTGTATATGTATTTAGTGTTGCCGAAAATAAGCAAACATTAAAAATAGAAGGTAAATCTTATGGCGTTAAAAGTATCTCAGCCTCGTCGAATTGTAGTTATATTTTAACAGCATCAGGTTTCGAGACGTCAGGTTTATGGAATTCAACTACGGGACAGATACAAAGACTTTCAAACTTTAAGACTGATTATTTTAGTAGAATAAGCTCAATTACAGCCGTTGATTTTTCGTCCAATGATAAAAATTTTGTTGTAGCTAGTTACGGTATATTTACACTTTTTGCTCTTAATGATGTTCGACCAATATCAAAATCTGTGACAATTCACGGTGAATTGTTATCGGTTGCTTTCTCACAAAATAGCCGTTTTTTGCTGGCAGGATACCCGACTCACACTTATTTGTATGAACTAATTACTAACGAAGAGAATGAATTAGGAACTCGATACAAAAATTCTTTTGAACATTCCCGCATGCCTAGCAAAATAGTTAGTATAGCAATTTCTTCTGGTGGAGAAATTGTTGCTACTGCAAGCGAATATATAGGAACCACTTTGTGGAATCCTGAAACAGGCGCGATTAAATATATTCCAACTGGTTCTTCGCCTGTTTGGAGTATCGCTTTCTCTCCCGACGGAAAAACAATTGCGACGGCGAGTGGCGGTGAGATTGATATTTCAAAAGTCGGCATGGGCAATGCGGCAAAGGCGAACAGCGTTCAGTTGTGGGATGTCGAAACAGGCAAGGAAATCGAGAATTTCGGCGGAGAATTCAAATCTTTTTCCAATAAATTTACGGGCTTCAAATCGGTGACGTATTCGCCGGACGGGAAATTTATTGCCGCCGGTTCGTTTGACGGCAAAATTTATCTTCGGAACAACGAAACCAAAGAATTAAAGAAATTTGAAGGACACACCGACACGGTTAATTCCGTGAAATTTGCAAAAGACGCGAACGGCAATTTGCTCGTCGTGTCGGGCAGTTCGGATTCGACCACGCGGATTTGGAACGCCGCGACGGGTGAAGAGATTTGTGCGCTCGTGACATTCCGCGACGGAAATTGGGCGGTTGTGCAGACAAAAACGGGACGCTATGATGCTCCGAATGGCGGCGAGATTGAGGGGATTCAATGGGTTTTCGGTAACGAAATAATTGCGCTCAACCAACTCAAAGATATTTACTACACGCCGAACTTGTTGCCGCGTCTTTTGGGTTACAACAAAGAACCGCTCGCGGATGTCCGCCCCTTAGCCGACATCAAACTTTTTCCCGAAATTGTCGAAAACAACTTTGATAAAACGACTTCCGTTCTGACCGTCAAACTCAAAAATCGCGGCGGCGGAATCGGCGCGGTGCGTGTGATGGTCAACAACAAATTAGCGACCGAAGACGCGCGAAGTGCAGAGTTGATTGCGAAATTAAAAGCCAATCCGAATCTCGCGGAAATTATCGTGACCTTTAATTTGAAGGGCAGCGCGGGATTGATCGCGAACGGCGAAAACAAGATCGAGGTTTTTACCAACGATTTTGACCAAAAAACTCAAAAATCATTTGTCAGCAGCGATCCGAAAACGAGCGCGCGCGGGACGGCGGTTTTTAAGCTCGGCGATTTAACAAACAATCTGCCGAAACCGACGCTTTACGCAATTGTCGGCGGCGTTTCCGATTACAATGGCACCGCGCTCGATTTGAATTTCGCGGCGAAAGATGCCGAAGCGTTTGCAAATGCGCTCGACATTTCAGCCCGCCGTTTGTTCTGTCCGCCGGAAAATCTCAAATGCGACAAGGTGAACATCAAACTGCTGACGACAAATAGCAAAGACAAGGCGAATCTGCCGACCAAGGCGAATTTCCGCGCGGCTTTTGCGGAGGTCGCCAAAAACGCCAAACCCGAAGATATTCTTGTCGTCTATCTCGCCGGACACGGCACGAGTCTCAATGTCGGCGACGCGGAAACTTACTTTTTTCTGACGCAGGAATCCGAGATCGGTTCAAAAGATGCGGTCGCAAAAAATCCCGAACGCGCCATTTCAAACACCGAACTGCTCAACTGGTTGACGCAGGAGCAATGGCGCAACGACAAAAAAGGAATTGATGCGCGAAATCAGGTTTTGATTTTGGACACTTGCGCGGCGGGCGCGTTTGAATCGGTTTTGACGAAGGAAAAACAGCGCGACCTTTCAGCCGATCAGATTCGCGCTCTTGAAAAACTGAAAGACCGCACGGGTTTGCAGATCTTGATGGGAAGCGCGGCAAATCAGTCGGCGTATGAAGCCTCGCAATACGGACAAGGTTTGCTGACCTACGCGCTGCTCGAAGGAATCAAAGGCGCGGCACTCAAAAATCAAACGAGCGTCGAAACCGGCACGCTCTTTGATTACGCCGTCAACCGTGTGCCGAAAATGGATATTTCCAATGGCACGAGTGGTCTGCAAAGCCCGCGAGTTTTCGGCGCGACAAGCATTCCGATCGGCTTGATCTTGACCAAAGAAGACAAAGACGCGATCAAAATTCTAGAATCGCCGCTCCCGATCTTTGGCAGAGCGTCGCTTATTCAAAAAGGCGAAAACGACGACACGCTTGAGTTAGTCAGTATGTTCGGCAAACAGCTCGACGAAGCCAGCAATCCGCAAACACGCGGAGACGGCAGCAATCAAACAACCGCAGCATCGCTGGTTTATGTTGACGAAAGAAATTTCCCCGGCGCATATCGCGTCACCGGCACATACACGGAAGACAACGGCATCATCACCATCGAAGAAATTATTCTAAAAAAAGATGGCAAACCGATTGCCGCTCTTGATAAAAAAGTTTCCGGCAAAGATGCGGAAGAGGTCACGAAAAAATTGTTGGCGGAGGTTTTGAAAATTGTCGAGAAAGCGCAGACAAAGCCGTAAAGTTGTAAAATGTCAGAAGGGGAAAATCTATGAAATTTTTTAACACCGCCGGACCGTGTCGTTCCGAATACAATTTTATGTTGCCGTTTGCCGGACGTTTGCCTGATGTGCAGAGGATTGTTGACCAGCAAGGTTATTTTGTTCTGCACGCGCCGCGTCAAACTGGCAAAACCACATTGGTTTTGGAACTCGCCAAACAATTGACCGAAGAAGGTAAATATGCCGCTGTGATGCTTTCGGTCGAGGTCGGCGCGGCTTTTCCCAAAGATATTGACAAAGCCGAAGGCGCGATTTTGGGCAGTTGGGAAACGTCGGCGCGCTTTTGGTTGCCTGATGAATTGCATCCGCCGGAATGGAAAAGAGGTGAGTCGGGCGAAAGAATCAAAACCGCTTTGAGCAATTGGTCTGAGATTTGTCCGCGTCCGTTGGTGATTTTTATTGACGAGATTGATTCTTTGCAAGGTGAAGTTTTAATTTCCATCCTGCGCCAACTTCGCGCCGGTTATCCTGAACGCCCGAAAGGTTTCCCGTGGTCATTGGCGTTGGTCGGTTTGCGCGATGTGCGCGATTACAAAGTCGCTTCGGGCGGCAGTGAACGGTTAAATACCGCTTCGCCGTTTAATATTAAGGTCGAATCTCTGACTTTGAGTAATTTTTCGGAAGCCGAAGTTACCACTTTATTAATTCAACATACGGCGGAAACAGGTCAAATCTTTACCCCCGAAGCCTTGCAACTTGCTTTTCATTTAACGCAGGGACAGCCGTGGTTGGTCAATGCTCTGGCGCGGCAATCGGTAGAATTTTTGCAAACCGATGTGACCAAGCCGATAACCGCCGAAATTATCGAAAAAGCAAAGCAAAAACTGATTGAACGCCAAGACACGCATCTTGATTCGCTTGCCGAGAGATTGCGCGAACCGCGTGTTCGTGCGGTGATTGAACCGATTTTGTCGGGGAATTCGCTACTGGATGTGCCGTTTGACGATATTCGGTTTGTTAATGATTTGGGTTTGACACGGCAAAAAAACGGCAACGGTCTGGAAATCGCCAATCCGATTTATCAAGAAGTTATTCCGACGGTTTTGTCCGCTGTGACGCGGGCAACATTGCCAAAAATCACGCCGGGTTGGTTAAATGCCGACGGTTCGCTCAATCCCGATAATTTGCTCGAAGCGTTTCTCAAATTTTGGCGGCAGCACGGACAACCGCTTCTCAGAAGCGTCCATTATCACGAAATCGCGCCGCATATTGTCCTCATGGCTTTTCTGCATCGAGTTGTCAACGGCGGCGGAAGTCTGGAAAGAGAATATGCCATCGGGACGCGCCGAATGGATGTTTGTCTGCGTTATGGAGATTTTACGCTCGGAATGGAACTAAAAGTCTGGCGCGACAATGAACGCGAACCGCTTGCCGAAGGCTTGGAACAACTCGACGAATATCTGAACGGTTTAGGTTTGGAAACCGGCTGGCTTGTCATCTTTGACCAACGAAGCGAATTGCCGCCAATCGCCGAACGCACTGAACACGAAACAGCCATTACGCCACAAGGTAAAACCGTGATTGTGATTCGCGGTTAGAATTTTTGACAGAAGCGATTGAAAATCATCTGCGAGTTAAATGAAATACAGCAATTTTTGAAATTGGGAAAAAATGAGCTATGCCGATGTCGGGCAGTTGCACCTTTATTGCAACTTGCGCGGCGGAAAATCGGACGCTTACGGAAGAAAATCCGCCCGTCGGTTTATGTTTCGGCAAAGGCGAAACGTTGGCAAAATACTCGCTTTAAAATCTGCCGAATAAGATTCTAGCCCGCGAATATCTGACGCTTCTGCCCGACGCTCGCCACGCAAACAGCCGAACTCGAACGCGCTCGTCATCGCCTGCTCGGATAATCTGTAACCTTTTCGGCGAAAATGACACTTGTTATATGGAGGTTTATTAAAAGAGATAAGAAGAAAACAATTCGCTGATTTATAAAGTAAGGAGATTGAATAATATTTGAATGGAAATTTGAAACGCTGATTTTGCAAATTCAGACGACAATTTCACCAGTAAATTTCCGTCAAGTTTGATTCGGTTATGGCGACATCTTTGGTGATGAGTGGAAAGTCGAGCGCAACGGCGGTGGCGACAATCGCGGCATCGAAAATGTCGTCGTTGAAATTATAAGCGATTGAGTCTTTGATAATTGATGAGTCAAAAACGGCTTCGGCAAAGCCCGATTGAGCAAGCAGAGAAGTTGACCATTTGGCAAAACCGTCTTGCAAACGGATTTTGCCAAGTTTTTCAAGAATGGCAACTTCCCAAAAAACGACGGTTGGAACATAAATCAAAACTTCGCCGGCATCGGCTTGCCGGAAAACGCGAAGTGCTTTTTTGGACAGCGACGAATATTTATTGGTGGCATACCAAACCATCGGATGCGTGTCGGTAACATAAACTGACATTGGGATTTATAAATTTCGGGCGGTTTCCAACAAAGATTTTTGAATATTTTTATTTATTTGCCAACTTGAGCTTTCCAAATCATCATCAAGCAGTTCGATTGAACCGCCGAGCCGCCACATTTTCGGCAAAGATTCATTGGTTTTATCTAATCGCTTAAGAATTTGGCGCAACAGCGTATCAACCGAAACGCCGCGCATTTTGGCAATCGTAGATAATTTATGCGCCACGTCGGGCTGAATTTCAATTTGAGTTGACATCTTTTATTATAACCTCCGGTTTTTATGATATACAGGTAATTTAATCGGAGCAAATCAAAATTGCCGGTCATGTTCAATATCGCCCACGGTCGCGGCGAATTGCAACAATAGTAACATCCAACCATCGCTTTGCCCGTGCGGTGAATTTTAGTTTAACGGCAAATTTGATATAGGAAATTATGTTAAAATCCCGAAAAGAGGTGAAAATTATGGAAGCATTACAAAATTACAAAGCGTATCAGGAAGTCGTAGATTTTATTGCATCGTGCAATCCGGCGAAAGTTTTGATATTTAAACCGTCGGACGAAGCCAAACAGAGAGTTTCGGATTTAATCGAACGCGAAAAAAACGAAGGTATAAGTGCAGAAGAAACATCGGAACTTGATTATTATATGAAAATCGAACATCTGATGCGGATGGCTAAAATCAAAGCCCGCCAATTTTCAAAATGAGCGATGAATTGCCGTTTGCTTTAGCTGACGGAAAAAGATTAAGAGGAGAAAAGGACTTTAGCCAAATAATAAAAAAAGAAATTCCTTATTGCTTCAGCCTAAGATAAAAACTATGTCACACATCAAGGTTTGGTTGCACTTTGTCTGGTCAACCAAAAACCGCAAGCCTTTATTAACCAACGATATCAGGCAAAAAGTTTTTCAGCATATCAGAGAAAATGCGCGTGAAAAAGAAATTTTCATTGATTACATAAACGGCTATGTTGACCACGCGCATTGTCTTGTTTCGTTGGGTTCGGAGCAGACTCTCAAACAGATAATGCAGTTAATAAAAGGCGAATCTTCGTTTTGGATAAACAAACACAATCTCTGCCAAGAAAAATTCGCGTGGCAAGATGATTATTTTGTTGTTTCAGTCAGCGAGGTATTCGTTGATAATGTTCGGGAATACATCAAAAAACAAGAGCAACATCACCGCGAAAAGAGTTTCGATGAAGAATTTGAAAAATTTCTGCAAAGAGCCGGATTTCAGAGATTGAAGGACTGATTTCTATGAATTGCTTTTATGAATTGCTTTTATGAATTGCCGTCTGCTTTAGCTGACGGACTTTTGAGAATAGAATCCAACAGGCTTTAGCCAAATATCAAATAAAAGCAAATTCCTTATTGCTTTAGCTAAAGCTGATTGGATGATTGATATTTTTTCTGATATTTGGCTAAAGCCGCTTGCCTTGTGCTATTTGCTGTCCGTCAGCTAAAGCAGACGGCAATTCATAAAAGGCAGACAGCAATTCATAAAAGGCAGAAAAGATTTGAAATTTGGAGAAAAAGCTGATGAAAAAACTGATTATTCTGACAATTATTTTATTCACCGTTCAATTTCTCGCGCCGATTTTTGGGCAGAACGAGCAAAAGCCTAGACTTGTAGTGCAGACAGGACATTCTTCTATAATTTCATCAGTTACATTTAGTCCAGATGGAAAAACATTAGCCTCTGCTAGTAGTGATAAAACTATTAAATTATGGAACTCAACTACAAATAGGGAAATTAGAACATTCTTTGGGCATTTTGATTCTATCTGGTCGGTTGAATTTAGTCATAGTGGATTGTTATTAGTTTCAGGAAGTGACGATAATACTGTCAAATTGTGGAGCGTTTATACTGGGCTTGAATTAAAAACCTTAAATGGTCATTCTAAGGGGGTTAACTCAGTTGCCTTTAGCCCCAATGACAAATTATTAGCTTCAGGTAGTGATGATAATACAATAAAAATTTGGGATGTAATTTCTGGGAATGAGTTTAAGACACTTTCAACTCATTCAGGGGCGGTCAATTCAATTGCATTTAGTCCAGATGGTAAAATCTTAGCTTCTGGTAGCGATGATAAAACTGTTAAATTATGGGATTTAACAAATGGACAAGAAATTAAAACTCTCCAAGGACATTCAGATTCAGTTTGGGGAGTCGTCTTTAGTCCAGATGGTAAAACCTTAGCTTCTGGAAGTAGAGATGGTTCAATCAAATTGTGGGACACATTAAACGGAATTGAAATAGGGAATTTAAAAGGTCATTCCTCTTCTGTTTCTTCAATTAAGTTTAGCCCAAATGGGAAAATTTTGGCATCAGGTGGTCATGATTATGTAATTAAACTTTGGGATTTAAATACAAGTCAGGAAATTAACACTTTCTCTCGAACCATTGATGTAGTAAGGTCAATTGCTTTTAGCCCTGATGGTAAAACCATAGCGGTTGGGGATTGGAAAAAGATTAGATTATTTAACATAGTTTCACAGACAGAAATGAAATCACTATCAGGGTATTCTGAAGCTGTTTCTTATATCGCAGTTAGTCAAGATGGCAAGTTTTTAGCTTCAAGTAGTGATAATAGAATATTGTTATGGAATATAAGTTTAGGAGATAGACCAATTATCTTGAGTGATTTTGGAATAGGCAGTTCTTTAGCATTTAGTTGTGACAGCAAAATATTAGCTTTTAATTTGGGGGGAATTATCAAACTTTGGGATGTAGTGACCATGCAAGAGATTCAAACTTTCAAAGGACATACTGAATTGATTACTTCATTATCATTTAGTTCTGACTCCACAATAATGGCTTCGGCAAGCTGGGATAACACCATAAAACTTTGGGATTTGAGAAGTCGAGAGGAACTTAAAACATTGAAAGGTCATTCTTATAAGGTTAATTCTATTGCGTTTAGCCCTGACAACAAGATTTTAGCTTCTGGAAGTGATGACAAAACAATTAAATTTTGGGAAGTATCAACAGGAATAGAATTGAAAACCTTCGCAATAAACGAATATTCAATTTATTCAGTAATGTTTAGTCCCGATGGAAAAATATTAGCCTCAAAAAGTGATAAGACTAAATTTTGGAATTTAGCCACAGGTGATGAAGTAAAATATGATAAATTGCCAGATTGGGTCAAAAGAGCAAATCAACAGTCATTTTCTACTTTGAGTGACAAACTGGTTAAGTCTGAAATTGAAGGGAACAAAATTTATTTACGATACCTCGAAACGGGAAATGTTATTGCGACTCTAATTGCCCTTAATGAAAACGATTGGATTATCACCACCCCCGATGGACGCTTTGACACCAACAAACTGGAAAATCCGCAAGGGCTTCATTGGATTATGCCGGATGCGCCTTTTACGCCGCTTTCGTTTGAGGTTTTTATGCGCGATTATTATGAGCCGAACCTGCTTCCAAGGTTTTTGAAATGCACGGAAGAAGATAATTGCGATCAGGAATTTAAGCCCGTTCGGAATCTGACGGAACTCAACCGGACACAGCCGAAAGTTAGGATTGCAGAGATTAAGGCGACGGATTCGCCCGATATTTTGCAGGTGACGGTTGAAACGGAAGATGTGATAAGCGAATATCAGCGGGATAAGCAGAATAAACCGCTTCGCTCGGGCGTTCAGGATTTGCGGCTTTTTCGGGACGGGCAACTCGTCGGTTACGAGCCTGACACAGAAGGCGCGGTTGCGCTTGATAAAAACGGAAAATTTACGCAGACTTTTAACGTCAGATTACCGAAAAACAGAGATGCCAAAGAGTTCGTCGGATTGCCGGGAAAAAATCCATTGGAGTTTAATTTTACGGCTTACGCTTTTAATGTTGACCGCGTCAAAAGCGAAACGGCGAGTCAGACCTTTACTTTGCCGAAACCTTTGCCGACCGCGAAAGGCAACGCTTATATCGTGACGATCGGAGTCAACGCCAATGAAGACAGCCGTTACGATTTGCATTACGCCGCCAACGATGCGCGCCGGTTGCAGGAAGAACTCGCCAAAAATCTGCCCACCGACAAATATCAAAAAATTGTCCGGATTCAGCTGATTTCCGATTATGGCAAAGACGGCGCATTGACGGAAAACAACGCGACGAAAGCGAAAATCAAAGCGGTTTTGGATTTATTGGCTGGCAACAAAACTGTTTCGCCTGATGTTTTGAAAGATGTGTCGAATGCCACGCTTTTGAAAAAAGTTTCGCCCGAAGATCTGGTGTTGATCGCGTTTTCGGGGCACGGTTATGCCGATCAGGCTGGAATTTTTTATCTGTTGCCGTCAGACATTGGCAAGAGCGCGTACGGAGGGTTGGCGGACGTTTTGCAAAAGAGCATTTCGTCGGATGAGCTTTCAGTGTGGCTGCGCGACGTGGATGCGGGCGAAATGATAATGATCGTTGATGCGTGTCATTCGGCGGCGGCGGTGCAGGGTTCAGGGTTTAAGCCGGGACCGATGGGTTCTCGCGGACTCGGGCAACTTTCTTACGACAAAGGAATGCGAATTCTGACCGCGACACAAGCCGGCAATGTCGCTTTGGAGATCGGACAAACTGCGGACGGCAAGAAAATCGAAGGCGGTTTGTTGACATATTCTCTGGTGACCAACGGAATCGAGCTCGGTTTAGCCGATTATCAACCGAAAGATACCAAAATATTCAGCAACGAATGGCTCGGTTTTGCCGTCAAGGATGTGCCCGTCTTGTATGAAGAGATCTCGAAAGGCGTGAGAAAAGACCTGCTGATTGACGGCAAGCCAAAATCGGGAGTTTTTCAGGTGAACGGACAAAAAAGCAATTTGAATTTACAACAACCGACGCTTTTTGATTTCAACCGGCGCGACCGGCAGTATGAGCTTTTGAAGTCGGTTTTAAAGTAAATTTTTACTATTTCTTGCGGATAAAAACAAAATCGCCGCCCTCGTCCTTGAGGTTTGGCAGGAAACGATAAATCGGCGTTTGATTTGAACCGACAACTACCTTTTTCAAAATATAATTATTAAATAATTCTCTTGCCGAAAATTCGTCTTGTTCCATTAGATTTAGACCATCTATTAAAGCGTTTGCAAATGGTGAATGTCCGTTGATTCCAGTATCGGCAACCGGCTCGTCGCCTCCGCTCGCAATAAGTGTTTTTGATTGTAATTCAATCATTCTCAGCAAAAATTTTCTGTCTTTCTGGGCTTGGGACTCGATATTGGCATCTCTAACTAAAGTCCCGGCAAAACAACTGTCAGAAATAATGAGGATATGTTTGGCAGGAAACGCTTTAAGATTAGTAAGTATGTCATCGGAACTTATCCAATTTGCAGGACTTTTTGGGCTTGCGTCAATCGGTTGCCAATAGGTTTGCTCTGTTTTTCTGTTTCGGTAGCCGTGCCCGGCGTAATAAATCAGCAAATTGTCATCAGGTTCTAACCGGTCTGTGTAAGAATAAATTTCATCTATTATTTCCGCTCTTTTCGCATTTAGTAAAAGTTTGGATTCAAACCCGTATTGATTAAGTAAAATTTTATGAATTTCCTCAGCATCTTTTACGGCCGTTTCCAGTTTAGGCATGTCCCCCTGATAATCATTGTTGCCGATAATTAAGGCGTAATATTTACCACGAGCAGCAGCCCTAACTTCGAGACTGAATATTGCTGTTCCACGCGTAACCGTTTCGACTTTCTGTGTTGTAACTGATTCGTCTTTCTGTAAATCAAATGAATATGAAAAAGGACCGTCCTCTTCATTTGCATTAGGAAATTTAATCGAAGCAAGTAAGGTTTTGTAACCTGCAGCTCTGATTTCGACGTTATAAAATCCTTGATGCACATATGGAAGTAGAGCCGTCCTATCTTTAATTCTTACAATGGAAGACAGTGGCGAAATTTCTTCATCTTCAGTTAAAAGAAGACCATTGGGATCCTTTACTACTATTTGGGTAAGCGTGTAAATAACCTCACCATTTGAAACATTTGTATAAAGCACTATTAATGCGAATCAGGAGTTGAAACAGAGAGAAAACAGAGCAACAGCCAATTTACCGTAGCAATGCACAAGTACTCCGTTTGACGACCTGATTTTTGAACCGTTTTGAATCTCTGTTTTTTCGTTTATCCAATTAAACAAAGAC
>JANPDZ010000052.1:0-4072 GCA_031431735.1 Acidobacteriota bacterium
GTTGCGTCGAATATTCCGCGACCATTTTACCTGATGCGTCATACACGAAAATCGTTGTTTCCGTCGCCGAGACCTTTTTGACTCTTTTTCCGTCGCCGTCGTAAAAATATTCGCCGAGCGTTCCCGTCACATTGCCGTTTGCATCTACCGTTTCGACTTTGATTTGTTTGTTCTCTGCGTCGTAGGTGAATTTTCGGTTTTGGGCATCTTTCGTTGTGTTGCCCGAACTGTCGAAAGTATAATCGTCGCTTGTGCTAAGGCGATTGTTTGATGTGTTCACTGATGGATTCAAGACTTTCCTATCAGCGGCGCAAACTGTAAAATTCGGCGATGTCCCGCAGTTCTTCGGCAGGGTCGTCGTGTTTGTTTCATCAAAATTACGATTGCCGTAGCGGTCGAATGTGAAAGTTTGTTTCCAAGTTTCGGTGGTGCCGATCATCTCTTTGGCATCTTTCAAACGGTTCAACGAGTCGTAAGTGTAAGTTTGAGTTGCCGTAAATCCTGAATTACTTCCAACGGTCGGAACTATGATGGTTTGTGATTGAACATTGCCGTTATTCTGCGTTGAGCCGTAATCGTAATTGAGTTTGAGCAAGTTT
The DNA here is from genome assembly GCA_031431735.1 of Acidobacteriota bacterium. GTDB lineage: Bacteria > Acidobacteriota > Blastocatellia > Pyrinomonadales > Pyrinomonadaceae > JAFDVJ01. Next base: position 600 of record JANPDZ010000052.1, read on the forward strand.
TGACTGGTCGAACCTGAACCTAAACCGATTTGTGTCGGTTGCAATCTTGAATTAAAACTCGTATTTTCCCAAAGTCCATTACCCAAACGCATCGAAGAAACTGCGCCCGCCGCTGTGTAGTTGAACGAGTTGGCATAATTGCGAAAAGTGTCATTCGCCTTTTTGCTTTGAACCTGTGCCAAGTCGCCGTCATTGTCGAAAGTATTTTTAACGACTCTGCCCGACGGATAGGTTTCTTCAATCAATGCGCCCGACAGATTGTAGCTGTAGAGCATTTCATTGTATGCCGTGTTGTCGGTTGTCTGTTTGCTTTTTGTAACTCTGCCGAGCAGATCAAATTGTGTATATTCAGTTTTTGAAAAGCCGTTGTCAACCTTTATCAGTTTGCCTTTGGCGTTCGTCAGATTGTCGTAGCTGTAAGTCACATTCGGCGTGGCGGTTTGTCCGCTTGGTTCGCTTGAATAGCTTCTCGTTAAAACACGATTCAAATTATCGTAATCGTAAGTCGTCAGCACACTTCGGGCATCTGTTTTGTTGGTTAAATTTCCATTATTGTCATAAACGTAGCTGATTGTTCCCGATTCGGGATTGGCGGCGGTCAAAAGACGTGACAAACTGCTGTATGAAAACGAGCGCGTTTGACTGCCTTGATTAACCGCCGTCAGATTATTGAGCGTGTCATAGCTGTAACTTGTCTGATAGCCGTCAGCGATTGATTGGCTTGGAAATGTCACCGACACGGTTGATGAATCAGATGCCGCCATTATTTCCCAATAGCCGGGATAGTTGTTTCCCAAGTATTTGTCTTAACCATTGGTCTGATATTTTTCGAAATGCCGATAAACGGTTGAGTCATCAATTCCTAAAAATAGGGCAATTTTTTGTGGAGTTGCGCCTAAATCCAACATCAACAAGCCCGTCACTTTGATATAATCTCGTTTGTATTTCCCATTGCGCTGGATTTCTCGCAACAGTTTTCGCTCTTTTTCGGCTAACTCAAATCTCACTCTTTCAAAATATTTCTAAATCTTCCGGTTTTTCACATTTGCTTTATTTTTTCGCATTCTATTTCCTTTTTGGTATACAAGATGAAACCGCCTGCTCAATTTACGCGACTCGTTGGCGTAAATTATGGAGCATTTCAGATCAGTCTCTTCGATAGAACAGAATTTTTTACAAGCTCCAATTTTCCAGCCTCCCCTTTTTACTCTGGATAAACTTTATACCTTAAAATTGTATTATTGTCCCCACTAATCCAAACATTACTTGTGTCAAGTGAAAATATACAGATCAAGTCATTTTTACTTGGACTTTTTGACCTAATCCAAGAATCTCCATTATCTAAAGTTTGATAAATACTTCCGTTATCTCCAATTAACCAGCCCTTTCCTTCTTTAAAATTTAAGTCATTTAACGGTTTAGCTCCTTTGGGAGTTTTATCTTCCCAAGATTCTCCATTGTCTTGGCTTTTTAGAAGAATTCCAGCAGAATATTCAGGTGGACCACTATTTCCCAACACCCAAGTAATCCCGTTTAATGACTTTATTCCACTAAAGAATATTTTTTTATCGATTTTCATCTCTTCCCAGCTATCTTTATACCGGAAAACATAATTTTTGCTTATTACCCACACAATATTTGATTCATCGCATGAAATATCAAACAATTCTTGAGTTCTAAAAATATTAATTAAAGACAAATTCGACCCAGAAATATTTACTTGAACAACACCACCATTGCCAATAATCCAAGCCTTTCCTGTAGAATCAAAACAAATATCTCGAAAGTAACTAATTTCTGAATTCAATTTCTCCCGGCTTTCAGCGTCAAATTCTACTTCCTCCCAGTTATCTCCTTTGTTTTTGCTTCTTAATACAAGAGGTTGACTTTTATCTAAAGCATAGGGCTGGTTGCGATCTAAGCTAGTGGAACCGACCGCCCAAATATATCCTTTCGAAGGAAAAAGTGAACTTATTGTTTTGCCTTCCATGCTAAATACGTCTTTCCACGTGTATCCGGCATCATTTGTTTTCTTGATAGAAAAAACAGCCGATGTTATACCTTTATCTTTATCAAAAAACAATAAGGGTGCGTAATGGGGAGGAACACCTAGTATTTTGTTTTCATTAATTACCTGCCAATTGGTAGCTTGCTCAACTTGTGTAAATGGCTTAGGTAATATGGTTCCTGTCAAAAAAGATGAAATTAAATATCCACTTGTAACAAGAACAATTGCAAATATAGTAATAATAGTTATTTTCCTACTCATAATAATATCTAGTCTTGCTCCTTAATGTTTTGTTCTTGTTTGTTTGTCATTTGCATTTCTTGCTCTTACTGTATTTTCCATAAGTCGCCAGGTTTTATCTGGACCTCTTAAATTACCCGTTGCTCCGGTCAATAAATCATAGGCATGCCCAAACTCATGTGCATCAATTGCTTCGTTTGTAAATCTTAAATTTTCACCATCACTGGTTTTTTTACTACCTTCATTTAGTCGGCCTGAGCTTTCTGCAATTCTGACGCTATTAGGATCGACTACAATTTCGACACTACCGCTTTCAGTCTCATTAGGTGCTGCGGTAAAAGCTCCTCCCTGACTGCTGGTAGTTGTCCTAACTCCATTTTTTAGTCTTAAAGATTCACCTATTGTGAAAAATATTGCCCTTCCGGTGCCTATTAATTGCCCCATTATATCGCTGAATTTCTTCTCATCCTCGGAGTTTCCAATTTTCTTTATTGCTTCGTAGTCTTCTGCACTAAGTTTAAGTGTACTTATAGTTTCGCCGGTATCTATATCAAAAAATCCCCCTACTTCTAAAAGTTTCCACCGATCTTCGCCCAACAGATTACGGATTCGTTGTAGTGCCGCGTTTCGCTCGTCTTCTGATCCCCTAATCCATATTTGCTCACCGCTTGGATCGGTATATTTTAAAGGGCTATTTATCGCATAAGCGTACTGATTCCACTGCTGGGTTTGAATTATGTAGCGGTTTAACATTGATTTAGCTTTTTCATCATTTTCTTCATATTGAACTTCAGCAACAATTTTATAAGGATCTGGACTTGTAAATCTCCCCAACTCTTTCTGATACATCCTTGCTTGAGCAAAATCCAATCCTGTTTCATCATCTTTGATGTAACCCGTAAATCCTTGTCTGACATCATCAGCAATGTATTTTTCCGCACTTGTCCGATTGCCCAAACTGACGATTTCCTCGCCATACGGCATATAATCCGAGCGCGACACGACCGTACCGAATTCGTTAGTGTTGATTCTTGGTGTTCCCAGATTATCGTTTGTCAGATATTGTAATTGTGGTGTCGGTGAAAGTTGGGTTGAATATTCAGCCACCATTTTTCCCCCGGCATCATAGACAAAAATTACCGTTTCCGTGTTGGAAACCTTCTTGACTCGTTTTCCGTCGCCGTCATAATAATACTGTCCGATTGTTTGATTCGATGAGTTCTGT
>JANPDZ010000053.1:0-6605 GCA_031431735.1 Acidobacteriota bacterium
CACGATCTGTTCCAACGCGACCTTTTCTTCAGTCGAAAGTTCTATTTTAGCCAACTCTGATTTTGTGCTAATCTTTTCCATATATTTGGTAAACTTTATCAGATATATGTTTTGTTGGGAAATTTCAGCCCAGCACCACTAGATATTCGTTGCTGGTTGCCGCAATGAATAATCTGTAAATACCTTTGTTTTGTTCAAAACTACTTGTTAATTTCAAAAGTTTTTTTCGATTGTTTTCTGGAGCGGCAATTCCGATAATAGAATCTTTAAAAGTCAGATATTTATCAGAAAAATGCGTAGGGATATTATGCCGACCTATGTTTTTCTTAATTAATAAGTGCGGAGGCGTAAACAATCGCTCATCGGAAATTCTGTGAAATCTTTCAGCAGTTTCCTTAGTTATTTGATTTTCATTAACACCATCTTCAGAAAATGCTCTTGTCGGCAATGTATCGTGAGATGTAATATAGAGGGCAGATTTGATTTGTTTACTCAAAGAGCCAATTTCATAACCTACTCCGTGAATTAAGTTATTCGATTTAATAAAAGTTTCTATAGAATCTAAACTTGATAATCGGTCAATCAAATTAATAAGTCTTCCACCACCAAGTAAATTGCATTTCCAAACCTGCTTATTATTTAGTGCTTGGTATTGTGAAGCGTAGTGAAAATCGTATTTATCAATCTCAAAAAATATCTTTTCTTCGACGCTTTTGGTTCTGCGAATTGTAAGGTGAGTAATTGGTTTTTCTTCGTCATTATCTTGTTTTTCTACAAAAATGGCAGTAGTCGGAACTTTTGCTGTACCGAATAAAATAGAATCTAAACTGGTAAAATCCAAAAGTTGCAAGACTTGATATTTTGGGAAAAATTCTTTTCTGAATTCTGCCGAATTATTATAGAGTAACGGCGCGGCAGGCATTATAAGACACAACCGACCGTTTTCTTTGAGCAAATGGGGAGATTGGTCAAGAAACATCAAAGCCAATTGATTTCGTGGAAATATATTTTTCTTGGCATCTAGTTTTTTACTTATTTCAAGATTTAGTCTTACTTCATTTTTATCCTTGTCAAGAAAATAGTAAATATCGCCTTTGTCTTTTTTGATGCCCAATTCAACAAAAGGCGCGTTTCCGATTACTAAATCGAATGTTCCGAGTTTTTCTTTATCGCTTTCCAAATAATCAAAGAAGTTTTTGACTTTGAAATTATCGTGAAAGGTTTCGTTAAATTTCAATTCTTCCCAAATTTCCTTTGGTGTTAATTCATCACATAAAGCCAAACAAAGACTGAATACAGTTAATCGAACCGCATCTTCTTCGATGTCAACGCCGAAAATATTGTCTTTGATGATCTGCAAAAGTTCATTTGATTCTAACGGTTTTAATTTGCCTGTTTTCTTAAATTCTGCGTAACGATGCCGTTGGGCTAATCGTTTGAAAGCGGAAACCAAGAAAATGCCCGATCCGCAACTTATGTCAATCGTTTTGACAGATGTTTTTTCATATTCTTTTTGCGGCATTGATTCGTCAATCAATGTATTTACCAAAAATTCAGGCGTATAGACGGCATCTTTCCGTTCATTCAAAAATTCTTCATAAACGGAACTGATAAGTTCGACAGGCAAATGATTAAAAGAATATTTTTTCCAATCGAAGAAAAGTTGTCCAGTTGTCAAATTTGAATCGCCATCAAGAAAATCAGCAAGCTCCTTTAACTCTTCATCTTCAACTCTTTTCCTTTCTTCCTCGGTTGCCCATTCAAATATTTTGCCGTTAAAGTGGCGACTAAGTTTTTTAAATAATTCAACAATCTTTCCCTTTTGGCGAAGAACATCACAGAAATTCTTAGCACCAAGTTCTTGGAAAAAATCATGCGCGAATAAACTTTCGTTTTCGTTTCCGCGTTCTTCCAAATACTTGATTAAAATTGAAAAGACCAATAACTTATTGGCAGTTTTTGCTGGTAGAGTGGTTTTTGTAAGAAAATCTTTACGAACCTTCTTTAAATTATCAATCAAATCATGATAAGCCGAGGTGCTTTCTAAAAAATGTCCTTTTGCTTGATCATTTTCCCAAAAAACGCCGCTATCAAATAATGTTCTCGAATAAAGTTTTATCGCATCAGAAGCGATATTTATTGGCGGAACAATCGGAAACGTTTTGATACTATTGCCCGAAATCTTTACCGATTCACGAGCATCAAAAATTTTAACGTCCGTTTCTCCAATAACGATAAACATCGGAATTCGGCAATAACTCCACAAATCGCGGTGAATTTCTGCCAAATCTTTATCGGTTAAATTGTTTTCGGTGCTGTCGTAAATGTAAATTTGCGGAATTGGTGAGCGACTGCCTGAAAAATGACGAAAATAAACCGCCGTAGCTTTGAATTCTTCAGCATCTTCAAGGGCAAAAACTTCAGACGGAGTTAGATTCGAGTCAGTTTTTTGAGAAACCAAAAGCAACGAACGATGCCCTTCAGATGAAGCATCGAAATCTAATTTTTGTAAATTTTCTCTAAAAAACTTACTCATTGTTTCTTTTGCTAATCGTAAGTAAATGTTGAATTTATGTATTTGAACTATTCAATTGATAAGTATATCAAGTATCAAAAAAAACACCTATTGAAACAACTGTTAAAACTTAGATGATTATCAAATTTTATAAAGATTCAAAACTAAGTTATTTTATAAGCTAAATTGCGTTAATATTCAACAATTATGAAACGTCTGATTCCGCTTCTTTTTTTGCTTAGTTTGATTGCCAACACATTCGCCCAAACAACCGATGATTTAAGTAGTTATAACGACCCGCCAAGCCGTCTGCGCGGGGTGATCGAGAAATACGGCGAGGATTACGGCATTTTGAATCGTTTTTATTCGGCACGCGAGTCGCCCAATCGGCAGGCGCGTTTCAAACAACTTAATGCCGATTGGCTTGCGCTTTTACAGAAACAGAATTTCGATACTTTAAACACGGACGAGCAGGTTGATTATCTGCTTTTTGCAAATTATCTTAATCACGAACAGCGCGAACGCGACCGTTACGACAAACAACTTGCAGAGATGTCGTCATTGATTCCTTTTGCAAGAACAATCAGCGATCTCGAAGATTCGCGCCGTAAATTGGAAACAATTGATTCGGCAAAAACGGCCGCGCTTTTGAATGATTTGAACAAAACGATTTCGCAGACGCAAAAAGGAATCGAAGCCGGAACGATTGCCAAACCAAAACGCACCGTCGCCAATCGCGCCGCCAAAACGGTGGCATCTTTGCGGCAGACTTTGCAGCGTTGGTTCACGTTTTATAATCTTTACGACCCGCAATTTACTTGGTGGAACAGCGAGCCTTACAAAGCCGTTGATGCCGGATTGCAAAGTTATCAAACATTCATTCTCGATAAATTGGTCGGCATAAAACCCGACGACAAAACGACCATCATCGGCGATCCGATCGGGCGCGAGGCGTTGCTGCAAGAACTCGAATACGAAATGATTCCTTACACGCCCGAAGAACTGATCGAGATCGCCAACAAAGAATTCGCGTGGTGCGAAACCGAAATGAAAAAGGCATCGCGCGAGATGGGTTACGGCGACGATTGGAAACGTGCGCTCGAAGCCGTCAAACAAACATACGTCGAACCCGGCAAACAACCCGAACTGATCAAAAAACTCGCTTATGAAGCAATAGATTTTGTCGAGAAAAACGACCTCGTAACCATTCCGCGCCTTGCCCGTGACGGTTGGCGAATGGAGATGATGACACCCGAACGCCAGCTCGTCGCGCCGTTTTTCCTCGGCGGCGAAACGATTCTTGTTTCATATCCGACGAGCGGAATGACGCACGAGCAAAAAATGATGAGTCTGCGCGGCAACAATCCGCATTTTTCGCACGCTGTCGCGCATCACGAACTTATTCCGGGACATCATCTGCAAGGTTTTATGACCAATCGTTATCGCCCGTATCGGCAAACTTTCCGGACACCGTTTTGGGGCGAAGGCTGGGCTTTATACTGGGAATTCCTGCTCTGGGATCTGAATTTCAATAAAACGCCCGAAGATCGGGTCGGCGCACTCTTTTGGCGAATGCACCGCTGCGCACGGATCATTTTCAGTCTGAACTTTCACCTCGAAAAAATGACACCCACGGAAGCGGTTGATTTTCTGGTTGAACGCGTCGGCCACGAACGCGACAACGCGCTCGGCGAAGTCCGTCGTTCATTTTCCGGCGATTACGGCCCGCTTTATCAAATCGCCTATATGATCGGCGGATTGCAGTTTTACAATCTGCACCGCGATCTCGTTGATTCAAAAAAGATGACCGACAAACAATTTCACGATGCGATCCTCAAAGAAGGTCCGATTCCCGTCGAAATGGTTCGAAGCGTTTTGACAAAACAGAAATTAACACGCGATTTTAAACCGAATTGGCGATTTTACGGCGGATTAGGAAAGTAGAAAGTCAGAAGCAGGATTGTGAAGGAGAGCGATTCATTCTTGCGTGAATGAATTTTCGGATTTTTTTACTTTTAACAGACACATGCGGACAAGCAACAAATTTCTATCTGTTAACGCTGTTTCTCCAGTCTCCAGTCCGGTTATCAACTTGCGTTCGTGAGGCTTAAGTTGCTTATTTTTTCTATCCCATTGTAGAACTTCTCTGATTACATCAATTGTAACTTCCGATTTACCCGTTTGGGGATTTGTCGGTTCATTTATTTTATCAGTTTCATCAAGAATTTCCGGTGCTTTATTAACAACACGGTCGAGCATTAAAATCGCGGTCTGTCTTTCACTGTCGGAAATTGTCTTGGTCAGGTTTCTAATTTTGTTGGCAAGATTAATTGCAACTGTTTTTTCTTGTTCGGTTAAAAGTCCGGTTTCTCTGCCCCAATGTTCAATTTTACGCCAGATATTTGCCGGAAGAGACCTTATGATTGAAAGTTCATCCTGAATTTGCGTCAGAGCAATTTCTGCATCCGTTATTCTTTTTCGTTGTGAGGGATTCCGGGCATCTTCCAAATCCTGTTTGAGTAAACCTGAATAATCAATTCTAAAATTCTGCTGCTTTAATTCATTCCAGCACTCTTCTTTCTTCGCCCATTCTCCGTATAATTTTCCGGCGGCAGTTTTCTTTATAAAGTTTTCTACTTTTACCATTAAATCATAAAGTAATTCTTTTAATTCGGCGGAAATACCCTGATTTTTCCAGATTTTATAAAGGTCAATTCTGTTTTTCGTCTGATGTGTCAGTAATGCGATAGTGTAGGGAACAGTTAGATAACGCATTTCACCGATTGCATTTGGCTTTTTGCCGTAGATTTTTTCGGTTGACCTGAACAGAATTGCTTTTGCAACTAAATCTTCAAAATAAATGTTGTCGGGTTTCTCAATCAAATTGTGCTTGATAAATACGACGTAGTTTTTTTCGTTCCCTCTAACAACTATATGAGGTCCGATGACAATTTTCTTTCCAGAATAAACTTCCTCATATGTGTTCACATATTTGGCTAAATCTACTTTTGTGAGTATTTGATTTCTTGGATTCCTCAATTCAAAAGCTTTCTGTTTTGCTAGCGAACCTTCTTTCAGTTTTGCATTTTTATACTGTCCACGCGCTCTTTCATAAAACCATTTTGTTTGATTGGTTTGTCCTGTTACGTGCGGGGCGAATATATTTCGTGATAATTTTTCAAGTTCAACGTGAAAAGGCAGATTTGAACTTAAATCAGGAAGAGAAACTTTGTTTTGTGTATTTGCATATTCCGCAATTCTTGAAACAATTTCGCTGAAATTTTCTCTGTTTTTTACGACCGACAATTTTACCTGAACAAAAATTTCGGACAAATCTGCTTTATCTTTTTTCCATGTATGATAAATCGAAGCGGTTGTTTGCCCGCCATTAACAACTTGAAAATCTTTAACTTTGGATATTACTAACCCGTTCCCATCTTTCGACTTTTCAATTTCCAGTTCTTCGGCGGTTGCGGCGATACCGTTGTTAAAAGCAAGGAACATATGCGGTTCTTCCTTGATTGTGTTGCGTATGCCTTTATTTATTTTTCCCGTGAACTGGAGAAATGCCCGGACATTTTGTTCAAGCAATCTCGAACCGTATCTCTCGTAAATTGTTGCGAGCGCAGTTCCCGAAATAATAGCAAGATAGGATTGATATAGTTCGTTCTCGGAAGGTGAAATAATGCACGGAATATCAAAACCTTCTTCCCGAAAATCTATTTCGATGGGAACGTGAGTTTTTTGACTGATATTGAAAAGATAATTGATGTCAATAACTCTGTAATAGACAGGACAGCCGGAAATTTCTTGAACGGCAGGAATGGCTCCCTGATACAATCCATCGGTAAGAATAATCGCGTTTATTCTTACCAGATTTTCATTGAGCAACTCTGATTTTGAAAGTGTGCTTGTAAAATCCCAGATTGGTGAAGAAAAATAAGTATTTTAGGACTTACGCAAAAGTAAAAACTATTTTCCGAAAGTCGCCGAAGGTGACAAATTTAATAGCGTCGGGTGCAACCCGACGACCCGACAAGCAAGCGTCGCGTCCTCGGAAAGGGACGAATTTGTTAGCAATTTGTTCGAC
>JANPDZ010000054.1:0-7516 GCA_031431735.1 Acidobacteriota bacterium
AAATTTGATAAGATTTTTTGCATAAACCAAAGATTTTTATGTAATTTTTCTCAGAAATAATCGTTTGTTTGCATTTTCAAAAATTTAATCCCGAACTCGGTCTTTTTTTGAGCGAATCAGGAGTTATCACTTATTCCGAATGTGATCGCTATTATCTTTTAATTTAGTTTTCAACAAAAATTAACAAAAGTTGATTTTTTTCGGGCCAATCGCGTGCTCGCTTGGGCAGTCTAACTTTTTACTGATACCGTTTTCAGTTAGAAACTGTGCATTAGCATCAAGAAACTTTGTGCTGGGAAATCCAACGCGCCAATAGGTTTGTTGAATGCCTCAACAATCAACAAACCTATTGGCGCGTTGGACTTTTTATTGCATAGTTTCTAACTGAAAACCGTATGAGACATTACTTTTGGAATCAAAAAAAGTCTAACGAGTCTGATTTTGAAAAATCGGATCGAGTTTGTTTTTTATCACTTCGGCGTAAGCCTTGGCGCCTTCGACATTCGGATGACCGAGACCGGCGAGTTCACAAAAGCGCATCGAGTAATTTACTTCTTTATTTTTCGTCAAGTCGGCAATTTCGCGGCGGCAGGCAGCCGCTCTTTCATCGTAAAGCGTGTCTTGTGAACGACCTTTTTTCGCCATTCCCCAGAGCAGGGAATTTTTTGTGCCAAAGCAATTTTCATCCGTGATCGGCGATTTGATAAAGATCGCCTGCTCGCGTCCGAGCTTGGAATTGAGCCGGTCAACGGCTCTTTGCAGCTCAATATTTGAATTTTCCGCCCAGAATTTCGAGCGGTCAATGACATTTTTGCGCATCATTTTCAAGATCGGTTTGGTCAGCGGATTATTCAGCAGAGGCTTTATCGGGCGAGGGAAGTTGTATAATTCAAGCACCGCATTGAAAAGTTCGTGCGTTGAACTCCGCTTGGAAACCATCGGATAATAACCGACGACCGCAAGCAGTGCGTTCGGAAAAGTTTGGGCAGAATGCTCTAAAAGCTCGAACATTTTCTCATAACAATATTTCGGAACGGCTTCGCGGAATTTTTTCGCGCTGCCGAAAATATTGAGAATATTGGCAACGGCGATGTCCGTAATGCCGCCCGTGAGCATCACGAGATTGACCTTTTCCGGGTCTTCGTATTCGGTTTTCGCATTGTCAATTTGTGTCCAAATGCTCGGGAAACCGGTGCTGATCTCAGGATTTAAAAGCGTATTTTCCGATTTATTTGTTTTTCGCAAGGCTTCGGCTTCTTCGGTGTGTAAGGTAATCGTCGCGCCCGAATGCGCTTTGACTTTGAGATTAACGGCGCGTTTTCCGGCGAAAAATTCTTTGTCGAGCCATTCTTTGACGAGAAAATAAAACTTATTTTCTTCTCTTAAACCCTGTCCGAAAATAATCGAATCGCCGACGACCAGAAACTCAAACGGCTCGACAGTTTCAGGCAGATTGAAAGCCGGAAAAATACTTCGGGCAGTCAGACAAAGAGCTGAAAAGGCTCCGAGTTGTTTTAAAAATTGACGGCGCGAAAAATTTGTCATTCGTTTTTTTTAAGTTCCAAGTTTCAGGTTCCAAGAGTTCCAAGTTAAAAGACGAATCCAACTTGGAATTTGAAACTTGGAACTTATTTTAGCGCGGAACTTCGACGGTACTGATAATATCAGAAATCACCGCGTCGGTCGGGGCGCTGTCGAGTTCAGCTTCGGCACGAAGCGCAAAATGGGTGCGGCATCAGCCCGATTATCATCAGGCACGACAAAATCGCGCGTTCTCGAATTGCCATTCGCTTGCCAGTAATCCATAAATCACCTCGTCAACAAAATGGTCGTGGAGCCAGCCTGACTGGCGCATAAGTCCCTCTTCGCGGAAACCGAGTTTTTCGGGGATTTTACGGCTCTTTTTGTTTTCGACCGCGCAGCGCATTTCGACGCGGTTGAATTCGAGGTCGTGAAAGGCGTAATTGATCAGCGCGCGACACGATTTCGTGACCAAACTTTTGCCTTGAAACGACGCGCCGAGCCAGTAGCCGATTTCGAATTTGCGGGCGTTCCAATCGACATTGGCGAAATCGATCTGCCCGGCGAGCGCGTCTTTGTACCAGATACCGATGGTATAGCCCTCGTTTTTGGCAAACCGTTCGAGATTTTGCTTGATCCATTCCTGTGTCCGTTCAATCGGACGTTCTTTATCCGTCAGCCACGCCGACCATTCACTGATATGCTCAAAGTTCTGCGTCACCAGAGCATTCAATTCCGTTGCGTGACGCAGTTCAATCAGGCAGAGCTTCACGTCTTCGTCTATTTTATAACTAAACATATTTACAGAATTTAGAAAGAATCCGAACCTCAATTTTACGGGATAAAAGCCGACGGAACCGGAACATCGCCGATTAATCCAAAACCTTGAATCAGTATTCCAGCCATTGACCTGTTGACATACCACGTCGAGCTTGACGGACGAAACACAGCCGCGTCATATTTACTATCACCATCATAATCTCCCGGCGCGGGAAAATCTCCGTTTGTGCCAAACGGAATAGAATAAAAACTTGAATCTTCGCTTCTCAAGACAAACCATTCTCCGCTCGATGATCGCCAAATCGCCGCATCAGCCTTGCCGTCGCCCGTGTAATCGCCTTGCACGGGTTTATCCGTTGAATTACCGAATTGAACGACAAAAACTTGTCCGTTTGAACTTCGCTCAATCCACCATTGCCCTAATGAAGCGCGAAAGATGGCGACATCGCTACGACCGTCGCCGTCATAATCAGCTACCACCGGAACATCTCCGTTTGCGCCGAAAGTCGTAATCGTTGTGCCGCCCGAAGATTTATTGATAAACCAGGTCAAAGTTGAAGGGCGAAAAACTGCCGCATCGGTTCTTTCATCGCCATCGTAATCAGCCGGAACTGGAATATCTCCCGAAATGCCGAACGGGAATGAAAAGAATGAAAAATCCTCGCTTCGCAGAACGAACCACTCGCCGGTTGAAGGACGAAAGAAAGCGATGTCGGTTTTTCCGTCGCCGGTAAAATCGCCGGGCGTAAGTTTGTCGGAAGCACTACCGAATTGAAGTGCGCTGTTGCCGCCGTCAGAACTTTTCAGATACCACCATTCGCCGACTGACGAGCGGAAAATGGAGATATCGGTTTTGCTGTCGCCGTCAAAGTCGAAAGGCGCGCGGCGCGGCGTAATGGTATCGCCCTCATAGCGTATCAAACCGTAATCATAATTCGTTCCGTTATGAGTCCAGCCGGCCGCAACAATTTTGCCGTCCGGCTGAATCCCGAGTGCATATGCGTCGTCATGTCCGTTTCCGATTGGTGTTAGGACAATACCGTCGTCGCCGAAACTTGTGTCCGGCGAACCGTCAATGTTGTAACGAACTACAATAAAATCGTCATTCCCTTGCACATGCCAACCGGCAATCACAATTTTCCCGTTTACCTGAATACTCAACGCCTGACTCGTTGTAAAGGTAGAACCGACCGGCGTAAAAACAATTCCATCCGTATCAAAACTCGAGTCTAAAGCTCCATTAAGTGTGTAGCGGACAACCGTCAGTTCATATGTAGTGCCGTTAAAATAACTTCCCGCCGCGACAATCTTTCCGTCCGGTTGTATGCCTAACGCATTCAGGTAATCAAACCCGATGGTTCCAATTGATGTCACCACAATGCCGTCACCGTCAAAACTCGCATCAAGCGAGCCGTCCGGTTTATATCGCACTATTCCGTAATCAGAACCATTTGAAGAATAAATTTGACCCGCCAGAACAATTTTCCCGTCCGGTGCAATCCCCAGTTCACGCGCCTGGTTGCTACCATTTCCAATCGGAGTCGTGACAATACCGTCGCCGTCAAAACTTGTATCAAGCGCCCCGTCGCGGTTATAACGAATTACTGCAAAGTCGGAGTCATTGCCGATAAAGCTAAAGCCGCCAACCACAATTTTGCCGTCGGACTGTATCGCGACCGCAAAAGCATATGCCGGTCCCGCGCCGATTTGGGTCTGAACAATGCCGTCGCCGTCAAAACTTGTGTCTAAAGAGCCGTTTGTGTTTAGCCGGGCAACCGTAAAACCTCGATTTGGAAGTTCGATAAGTCGCCCGGCAATCACGATTTTTCCATCCGGTTGGATACTCACAGCTTCGGGGATTCCCTGTAAAGATTGGATAATGGCAATTCCGTCGCCATCAAAACTCGTATCTAATGTACCGATCGTGTTATAACGGACAACCGCAAACGTATCGCGGATTGTAACACTGTTGCCGACCGCCACGATTTTGCCGTCGGGTTGAATTGCCATTGCGTTGAGGTAATCAAAACTGCCGATATTGGTCGTTACTTTGCCGCCGTTGCCGAAAGTTAAATCAAGATCGCCGGGCGCGGCTTGGGTGAAGGTTATCATCAATAATAACAAGCCCGATAAAAGGGTTGTTTGAGAAAAAGATTTTGATATAAAAACTAATCGCATCAGTAAAATCCTTAATGTGCTGTTACAACAATTCCGGGAGAAACTTCTGATTTCGACGTTATCGGCGGTCTTTTTATTCTTAACTATAATCTCATTTCGTCCGATTCCCTATCGAAAAAGACAGTCTTCTTAACTATCTCGCCTAATTTTTCTAATCTGAAATTGTGGAAAGTCTTCCGTTTCTCACAAATAAAACTAAAGTTGTTCAGCTATTTCCGCTTGAAACTGATCGGTTTGGCGAATGCGCCTTCGGTGTTCAAATGCGTAAGCAAAAATTTTTGCAATTCCCCGGTTGGTGCGGTGAGAAGAATTTCATCTCCAATCTTTTCGTGCCGAATCGCATTTGGGTTTTCGGCAAGCATCTTTTTTAACCATTTCGGCTCAAGATAAGATATTTGCACGGTTGGTGCAGTCTGCGTAATCTGTACGAAAGTATGAAGCGTCAGAAAATGTCCCTTATAAAAATCATTCTGCGAAAGAGTAGGTTTCAGCGGAGTCAAATCCAAAAAAGTTTTACCTTCCACTTTGAAAAGATGCGCGGTAAATTCGCCCTTTTTGCCGCTTTCATCCGTATAGACGAGTTTGTATTCCTTCTCGTCGGCATAGGTGAATGCCCACGTTTCGGTAGATTCCGGATCAGTCCAAACGCCCAAAAGTGATGCGTCGAAAATTAAATCCTGTCCGGTATAAAGCGGATTCAAGGACAAAACACAACTTGTAAACATCAACAAAAAACTAAGTGTTAATAATTTTAAGAAGTTTTTCATAATAATTTCTCCTTTTGAAACACAGACATTTCTGTCCGTCCGCGAAAAACTTTCGGACAGAAATGTCTGCGCACCAACTGCTACGGTTGTAAATTGAACAAGGCACTTACTCCGGCGTGGTCGGAACGCATCAAACCGGAAGGTGTTCGGTCAGTCGTCGGATTTTCACCTGTTATATCTGCACCGAGCGCATCAATTTCGCCGCGAACGAGTATCAAATCGAGTCTTTGCGTCGGATTGGTATAAGCTGACGGGTCAGTCAAAAACAACGCCCACGTCAATCCCGGTTCATTCGGATGCGTCTGCGCCCAGACATCCGTTAGACCGGCATTGACCAGGACTTGATACGAAGCATCATTCGCGGCCGCGTCGGTGTTGAAATCTCCGGCAAATATCAATGGCAGAGTCGTATTACCAGCCGTTTGAGCGAGTTCGCTGACCTGTATAAAATTGATTATCGGGCTAAACGATTCGGGATGCGTGTTGACGAAACGAAATGTTTTTCCGCGCATTTTTGCGTCAACTGCAATCCACGCTCGTGGGATTGTCAACGTTCCGAGCGTCGGGCTTGAAAATGTCAGATTGGTCGTAAAATGCTGTGACTGAACATTTTCAATTTTCAGTTGCGACGTTTGCAAATCAGTTCGCGCCAGCACGACGAGACGGTCGGTAAAGCGCACATCAAAAGCAAACGTCGGAGAGAAAACCGCCGGAACTTCCGCCTCGAAATTCGTTTTCACGGCAATCGGCGCGTAATGCAGTCCGCGAGCGTTGAGTTCATCGAGAAGCAATTGCAGAAAATCGTAGGTGACATTTTCCGCCGGAGACGGATCAAACGGCGCACCGATTCGCCAGAGCGCAACCTCTTGCAATCCGACCAAAGCCGGCGACGAGGCTTCGATTTCGTCGGCAATTCCGGCGATGCGTTCGGCGGGCAGACTTGCTCCGACTTCCGTATAAGCCTCGGCAACTTCCGCGACGAGTTCTTCAGGTGTTTGCGCGGCAAAGATTTCGCTAAAATCAGTTCCGAGATACATATTACGCGTCATCACGCTCAATTCACGGTCGCGTTTATTTGCGTCTGATTGGGCATTTATTTCACCGACTCCGGCGAGGATTATCAACGCGAACAGCATTAAAACACAATTGACAGATAGTTTTGATATTCTTATTTTCATTACATTTCTCCTTTTTTTATCTATTTATTTGACTTCGGGGTGAATCACTATTTAGAACGGTCAGCAACCGAGGGGGCAAACCCCGCCTAATGGACCACCATTGCGCGGAAGAGTTACGACCAGCATCACAATTGCGGCGAGAACGATAATTCTCATCGCGAATTTCCCTGCCTTTGATAAGCCTTGTTTTTCTACCCGCGCAACATCGCGGTAAATAATGACGGTCGTTTGTTTGGTTTTGTAATTTGTCAGATCAAATGAATCGTCTCCAATCTTCGTAATGTAGCCTTTCAGCTTCGCGCCGCTTTTCATCTTGACGACGATTTTTGCGTTTCTACTGCTTTCGAGGCGATAGACATTGGTTTTAATTCTTTCGACCCGGTTTCTTTCCAACGCAGCCTCCGTATCGGCTTGAGCACGGATGATTCGCAGATTGACGGCAAAAACCATTAGACAGATAAAAAAACTTGCTAAACATTTCTTCAACATAAATTTCACCTTTTTTTTCGTTCGACGGGAGCTGTATTAATTCGCTTTTCAATAGTTAGTGACCAAACCTAAAAAACGTGTCAGAGACATTGCAAGATATTTTATTGTTCAGCGCTTTTTGCTTCAAAATACTCTAGTGTTCAGTCAAATATGAATGGACGGATTGGCTGATTTGTTTGTCAGAACCGTCGCGGTGGCAGATGGTTTAAGTTTCAAAGTAAGATGTTCGTTTTGCGACATTCAACCACCACGTAGGCGCAGGCGGTTCTGACCCGTCAATTCAACCTTGACTGAACACTAGCAACAGACGAGTGGATAATGTTCACTCATATTACGGCTTTAGCCAAATTTAATAAAAATAATCAATCATCCGAACTGCTTCAGCTAAAGCATTAAGGAATAAATACTATTTTTGATATTCGGCTGAAGCCTTTGTTTTCTTTTCAATCGTTCCACTAGCTCAAGCTAGTGGTGCTGGGTGGAAATTTCCCAACAGAGAGAATTTGTGTGATATTTCAATCGAATGATAGCAAAGCCATTTAATTATGGACATTTACAGTTCGTCTTTTGATAATCAAAAGTGCGAGGTTATTTCCACCAAGC
>JANPDZ010000055.1:0-3393 GCA_031431735.1 Acidobacteriota bacterium
TCAATCTTTTGACTTGTGTAGATACTAATGGCTCACGCTACGGGCGGCGAAGCGGGGCGCTGTCGCCATCTCCGATGGCTGAAAACGTCAACTGCGTAAGGTCAGTTACTAATTAAGGCTCAACTATCAGGTTGTAAGTAACATCCGCCGCAAAGTTTCGGCTGATTCCACCGAATGTGATGGTGTGCGCTCCCGGCGAGAGCGGCGCGACCAGCAGATAGAAACCGTCCGAAACCGTTTCGTAAGATTGAAAGGGAACGCCGCCGAAGATGTTATTCTCAGGCGCGATGACTGTGAAAAAACCGTCGGGCGAAGCCGCTCGCAACGGCGTAGAGCGCGGTTCAAGATTGACCAATGTGCCGACATCCGTGCCGTCAATGCTGATTTGAATTTCCCGCGTGGATCTAATAAAACCATTGTTGTAATTCCTCAAACTATGCTCAGGCTCTCGCTGATGCGTGAATCCGGCAATATTCAACGGCGAAAAAAACAATGTCTTGCCAGCCGGAACGACGCATTCATTGCGGGTTGCACTGCCGCCTGCCGTGCTGACCAAAAAGAACACCGCGCCGGTCTGTGCGAAATTACAATTTGCGCCGGTCGCGTCAAAAATCGGGTTGTTGTCCAATGGAATCTCAAAAACATATTTCCACCAGACGGCTGACCATTCGCCGTAAGTTTTTCCGGTTTGCGCCTGTGCTTCGTCCGGTTCAATGATGTCGAAGGTTGTCGAATTTGAAAACACATTTATCGCGGCGGCAATCAAAAGTAAGCTCGCCGTGAACGCTATCACAACGGTTTTCCATAATTTTTTAAGGTCTTTCATAATTTTTTCTCCTATTTGTTTGAGCGGATACTTTAATTAAGCGGGTTATCTATCGCCGTATCCGTTAGAGCGATAGCCGCCGCGAAAATTGATTTGGCGATGTTTCGGATATTTACCTGAAGCATTCAAACAACTGACGTTTTGCGTTATGCAGTTTCAACCATAAACTTCGGTGGTTTAATGTGCCTTTCTGAAATCTTCCTAATTTCTTCCTGAATTTTTCGGAGCGCGATTTCAAATAATTTCTCTCTTCTTATTAACGCGACATTATCCCGAAACACAGGTCATAATAATTTTCAAAAGCGAACATTTAGCGAAATAAGCGAATTTTTATTAAATGACTGGAGCGCAAGCGTCCTCGCTTGCAAACGCCGCGTTTTTCAGCGGCGTAAGGCGTTTGCTTGCAATCAACTTGAATTTATCTTAAACATCGTTTTCGCGTCGAAGCGACGCTCATTGCAAGCGGGGACGCTTGCGCTCCAGTCCGCTTCGCGCCTCAGTCTTTTATTGATTTGCTCCGCCGATTGGAATATCGCTGCTCAAACCGAATTGCTGATACCTGATGCTTCCGTTTGAACTTTGGACGATATACCAAGTTCCATTCCGATAAACGGCGATGTCTGTGCTTCCGTCGCCGTCGTAATCGTCAGGCACGAGTTTATCGGTTGACAAGCCCCAATTTGTCGTGGAAACCGTATTGCTTGAACTGCGCGAAATCCACCACACGCCGGTTGACGGGCGAAAAACTGCAAAGTCAGTGCGCCCGTCGCCGTCGTAGTCGCCGGAAACAACTTTGTCGCCCGACAAACCGAACGGCTGGACGCGATAAGTATTCGTGTCGCTGTTCAGAATGTGCCAAGTTCCGTCGGACGGGCGAAAAACGCTGAGGTCGGTGCGTCCGTCGCCGTCAAAGTCTGCCGTCGCACTGCGGTTGACGCTGCACGGCGAGGTTGCATACAAACTGCACCGCATGGCTGAATACATATCGGCTGCCCCGAATCCGCCGGGGCGATTTGAGACCCAATAAAGAATTGAGCCGTCGGGTGAAAGAGCCACTTGACTGCTGCTGCCGGCGTTGCTGATACCGGCGACATAAACGGGCGGACTCCACGGTGCTGAGGTCGAAGCGCGGGTTGAAGTAAAGACGGCGACGATAGTTGACGGACCAAGACGATTTGAACTCAAAAAGAGTTCCAAGCCGTCGCGTCTGATTGCCAAGCGGAATTCAGTTGCCGGGCTGTTCAATTCGTTGACCGGCGATGGTGGGTTAAATGTGCCGTCCAGGTTTCGGGGGCTTTGAAAAACGTCGGTAAATCCGGGAGTATTGCGGTCGCTGCTGAAAAAAAGCGTGCCGGCACCGGTTGACGGATCTACAAAATAGTGTGCGCTCGAATCCTCGAAGCTAGTATTGATGACCGCGCCGAGATTGACGGGTATCGTCCAACCGAAATCGTTGTTTGGGTCTGTCCGCGTCGAAAGCCAAATATCTAGACCGCCGCTTCCGCCTGTCCGACTGCTTTGGATAAACATCTCAAGCCCGTTGGGTGATATGTTCGTGATGGCTTCGTTCATGCTCGTGTTGACGGTCGCGCCCAAATTTTGCGGTGCGCCCCACGCCGACGAGAGCGTGGCACGTTGCGAAACCCAAATATCATTGCCGCCTTGTCCGCCCGGACGAGTACTAAAGAAATAAAGGCTCAACCCGTTTGGTGCGGGAGTCGGAAGTTGGTCTGTGTCCGCCGAGTTGACCGTTCCGCCCAAGTTTTGTAGTGCGCTAAAAGCGTTGTTTTGCGAAAACGCGCTCACCGCCATCATCGCCAACGCGATAATTGCCGAAAGTGTTGTTAATGTGAATTTGATTTTCATAAATTTTCTCCTTTTCTGTTTTTCTATTGCTCCTTATCAAAAGTGAGAAACTTGTCTTTCACAAAATAAGCTAATCGTTTGAGAAGGGCTTGGAGCGAACAAAATCAATATCAAAAATAGCTTTCTTTTTTTCTAATTTTGGGTTAGAGTGCAAGTTACAAGATTTGCATTTCCAGACCGCCGTTTTTTAAATAATTTGTTCGCTCCGTTATCAAACTTATATGGAGGTTATGAACTGTGTCTTCGGATTTAAATTCAATTGTTCCTCAATTTAAAATCAAGATGGCTAACTCGCGTCATAAAACGATTTACGAGTTTGAAGATTTCCGGCTCGATGCCGGACACCTGATGCTTTATCAAAATAAGCAGGAAATTTCGCTCGCGCCGAAGGTCATTGAAACGCTTTTGGTTTTGGTTGAACGACGCGGTGAAGTTCTCAGCAAAGACGAATTGATGAAGTTGGTTTGGACGGATTCGATTGTCGAAGAAGGCAATTTGTCGCAGAATCTTTATCTCTTACGCAAGACTTTGGGCGAAGGAAAAAGCGGCAAACCTTTGATTGAAACATTTCGGCGGCGCGGCTATCGCTTTAACGGCGAAGTGCGCCGCGTTGAAGAAGATAGTGAGACGGAGCGACGGAGCGACGCGGAGACACAGAGACACGGAGACACGGAGACGGAGCGACGGAGACAAGGTGAGAT
>JANPDZ010000056.1:0-5573 GCA_031431735.1 Acidobacteriota bacterium
GTATCTTTTGTCCGACACTTTCAGCGTCGCCATGGATTATCAAACTGACGTAGGGTGTCGCTCACGATGTTCGCTTTACCCTACGCTATTATATTTGTCGCTTTCAGCGACCAAAACCAATTTGCGTAACATGAGTTATAACAGTAAAAAAAAACTTAATCGTTTAGTAGCCGCTCTAAAGACCGCGTTGTCCGGCGGTCACAGACCGAGCCTCTAAACTATCGTTCTAAGTTATTATTTTCATGTTCCTTAGTTTTTAGGTTTTGTTTCCGATTGAATACAACCCGGTGCCGAATTGTCAATCAGGCAAATATTGCAAGGTTCCTTGTCGCTGATACAAGTTCCGCCGCATTCTCTTTGTCCAATAGCACAACCGCCGCCTTTTCCGACCGTCAACTCGCTGTTTAATTGTTTGACGCATTTTACTTTTTTGACCAGACTTTCAATCTTGTTTTTGATTTTTTCCGATGCCACCCAACCATCAAGTTTAACGACTCCATTGATTGACGTGACATTAATATTTTTTCTTTCAAGGCTGTATTTGACCTTTAATTTTTCATATACTGCCAGCACAATATCCGGGTCGCTCATTTGGGAACAATCTTTTTTTTGAGCTAAAGTCGTGAAATTGCACAAAATTATCAGTGCAAAGATCATTAATGAATATTTTAATATTGTTTTGTTTGTCATTTCGATTTCTCCTCATTTACTTGAAATTTGTCAACATTGAAAGCAAACTGTAACGCGATTGCTTTCCGAAAAAAATTGTATTGTTGTCGGGCGACCACGCCATACTCGAAAAATAAAGTCTGGAATCATTGTTGCCCGTGACCTGTTTGGCTTGACCGCCGGCGACCGGCATAATCCAAACATTGTCTTTTTCCTCGCGGTGGGCGACGAACGCGATCGTCTTTTTGTCAATTGAAAGATGTATGTTAAATAAATACGTGTTTGTTAACTTAACCAATTCGCTCAACTTCTTGGTTTCAATCTGCACTTGAAGCAAAGTAACATCTTTCATCAAACTAAAAGCACCGGAACCCTCAATCGAAGCCAAAATCAGATCGCTTCCGCTTTGCGACCAGCCGACCAATCTGATAAACGTATTTCCGTTCAAAATCGGGTCAATTTTTTTTGTATCGGTTTCTAAAACCGATACACTGAAAGTCGGCTTACCTTCGGCATTACCTGTTTTGGAGGTAAAAGCGATCCGTTTGCCGTCGGTCGACCAAAGAGGACAGGAATAATAAAGATTTGTATCATTGGTTGTTAATTGGACTTCGTCCGAACCGTCAGCATTGACCATCCAAATATTACTCTGACCGCTACGATCGGAAATATACGCGATTTTTTGGCTGTCGGGTGACCAACTAATATCGCTTGCCTGAAGACGGTTATATGGCAGAACTGAAAAAGAAATGGACGAAATGCCTTCTTTCGTCAGAGATTTTTGTTCACCGCCAAGTGTTTTGATTGTATCGATTTGTAACTTGTCGCCGCTTAATTTCAAAAAGGCAAGAGTTTTCCCGTCAGGCGACCATTTTGGCAAACTTCCGTTTGAAACTATTACATTTGCTTTTGCTTTTTGGGTGAAGTTTTTCGTTAAAATTTTACCGCTAAAGATTTTGTTTCCCTGACTCAAGTTTTTTATTGCTTGGTATGCAATGGTTTTCCCGTCGGGTGAAACGTCCGCCCAAAGTTCAGAATCAATGTCTGAAGCAAGATTAAACTCTTTTCGGTCTTTCAGATTTACGCTCCAGATATCGGATTCTTCTTTTGCCGAACCGTATAATATTTTTGTGCTGTCCGATGAAACATCGAGCACTAAATTGTCGGTTTCGGCAGAAGTCAGCTGTTGCGGCGGCATCCCGTATATATCAGTGACAAAGATCTGAAATGTTCCGTCAACCGACGAGCTGAACAATATTCTTTTGTTGTCCGGAAGCCAAACCACATTTTTTATTTCATTTGGGCCGCTGAATAATTTTTTGGGTAAATTACCTTTTGAGTCCGCCGACCATAGATTGGTTATATTATTTTCGGTTGTCAGATAGGCAATTTGCTTTTCATCGTTTGAAATATTAAGCGATCTTGCTTTGATATTTACGGCCGCGAAATCGGTCAGTTTTGTGACTTGTCCCGAATTAACGTCAACTGCAAAAATTTCGTTTTTCGATTCGTAATAAATCAAATTTTGTTTTGACCAGAATTTCAGCTGACTGCCTCCGTCTTTGCTTTCGGCGACAAAAACGGGCGAGCCGCCAAGCACGGGGATACGCCAGATTCCGGTCAGATTCCCTTTGATTGAAAAAAAAGCCAGTTCTTCGCCATTTGGCGACCAAACCGGGTTTTTGTTGTCGAATTCGTCTTTGGTTATTTGGACGGCTTCGCCCGAGGTGGTTTGTTTGACCCAGATATTTCGGCTTCCGCTTCTGGTCGAGGCAAAAGCGACCATTTTAGCATCGGGCGAAAACGAACCGACGCTGTAAATTTCGCCGGGTGAACTGCTCCAGTTGGCGATTTCGATTGCTTTTAAGATATAGGTTTCGGGTATTTCGGTCGGTTTGTTATTTCTGCCAAAAAACCACCACGCGCCGCTTAAACTTAATCCGGCAACAAGGATCATCAAAACCAGATTGAACGCTGAAAATCGTTTGATGATCTCTGCAACCGTCGTCTGCCGCTGCCTCAGTTCCGTTGTCAATTTGTTATCGCTGCCGTAGGATGAACGATCAATTTGTGCGGAAAATTCCAAATCTTTTCGTACGCTTTTCAAATCCAGCGCGAGATCCTTGATGACCTGATAACGTTCTTCGCGGTCTTTTTGCAGCGATTTTTCGACGATTCGTTCGATCTCGGACGGTAAGTCCGGAATGACTTTTGAAATTGGCGGGACCTCGCTCTTCAAGATCGAGGCAATCACATCGCTCATTGTCTCGCCCTCAAACGGCGTTTTTCCCGTCAGCATTTCAAAAAGCACAATGCCCAGACTCCAAACATCACTTCGGGCATCAATGGTCGCCAATCCGCGCGTTTGTTCGGGGGACATATAAGAAACCGTACCCAGGATCATTCCGGGTTCTGTATTTGGCGACACGGGGACACGGGGACGGGGGGACGCGGCGATTAATGTGTTGTCTTCCTCTCCGTGTCTCCGTGTCTCCGTGTCTCCGCGTCGTTTTTCTGTCAATTTTGCCAAGCCGAAATCCAAAACTTTGACGATTCCGTCTTCGCTTCGGATCATAATGTTTTCCGGTTTAATGTCGCGGTGAATGATGCCGTTGCGATGCGCCGCCGCCAATGCCAGAGCGGTTTGCTCGGCGATGCTGAGAATTTTTTTTAAGGTTAGTTCGCCATTGTGCAGAAATTCGCGCAAGGTTTCGCCTTCGACAAATTCTGAGGCGAGAAAATATGTTCCGTTTTCAGAACCGAATTCATAGATCGTCAGAATATTCGGGTGATTTAAGGCAGAAGCGGAAAAAGCTTCGCGCTCGAACCGTCGCAGCCGAGTCAAGTCTGCGCTAAGTGAACCGGACAAAAATTTGAGTGCGACGCGGCGGTTTAAGCGCGTGTCTTCGGCGAGATAAACCTCACCCATACCGCCTTTGCCCAAAAGTTGTTTAATCTTGTAATGCCCGAATATTTGGTTGATAAGGCTTGGTTGATCTTGTTTGTCGGAGAACATTTCAGCGGCGAGCGAATCGGGCGGCGTATCAATAAAATTGTCTGAAGTGTTTTCAAAGGCAATTAACGACTCGACTTCACGGCGCAAACTCTCGTCATCGCCGCAATTTTCCTTGAAAAAAGTTTCGCGGTCGCTTTCGGGTAATTCCAAAACCGCGTGATAAATTTCTTCGATTTGTTTTAGTCTTTCAGCATCCATTTCAACAAAAATGGGAGACACCGAAAAGATTTTCCATTAAAAAAAATAAAACGCGAAATCAATTTGAGCCGGCTAAGTAATCAGTCAGTAAAAAGTTAAGAAAAAGAATTTTGCCCGCGAAATACGCGAAATGGCGCGAAAAAAAGAAATTAAACTAAATTTATTTTCAATTTTCTTTTGTTTTTTAGCGTATTTCGCGTATTTCGCGGGCAAAAAAACAGTTTGACCCTAAACTTTTTGCAGTAACTTTTTACTGAGGCATTACCCGGCTAATTGGCGTAAAAGCCACGTTCGTGCAAAACGCCAGTCGCGTTTGACGGTTTTGTCAGAGATTTTTAGAACTTCGGCAATCTCTTCAATGTTCAAACCGCCGAAGAATTTCAATTCGACGACCCGGCTTTTACGCTCGTCCAATGTCGAAAGTTGTTTTAAAGCATCGTCCAAAGCGACCATTTCGTCAGAATTTTCAGTAGAAATAATAACATTTTCACTCAAAGTCACGCGTGACTTCCAATCGCCGCGTTTTCGGCTTTGTTTTGAACGCGCATAATCAACCAGAATATGCCGCATCGCCTTGGCCGCGACGCCGAAAAAATGGGCACGATTCTGCCACGCTTTTTCATCCTGATTGGCAAGTTTCAGATAAGCCTCGTGAATCAGTTCGGTCGTTTGCAAAGTATGTTCCGATGGCTGTCGGCGCATATAACGCCGCGCCATTTGACGCAATTCTTCATAGACCAGCGGAAATAGCTGGTCTTGAGCAAATTCGTTTCCCTCGCTCCAATCAACAAGCAACTTTGTAATTTGTTGCAATTCGGCTTTTAACATATTTTTTAACGCGTTAAATGTTGTGCTGATTATATTACGAAAATAAAAAAATAAAAAATTTAATTTGCAATGACCCGTTTTCACTTTATTTATCGTTTATGTAAATATAGAAAGACAATGCAAATTGTCTTGAACAAAAATCAAGTAAATTACAAAAAACACGAAGGAGATAATGAAATGAAAAATTTTATGGTGAGTTTGATAGTAACAATCCTGACGGCGGGAATACTAAGTTTTTCGGCGATTTCAACCGAGGCAAAGCAATTGGACAGTTTTGCCCCGTTTTTCCCGGGAGATCAGGATTTTCTATTAGTGAATAATACAGGCGTAGAAATCTACGCGCTTTATGTGACACCGCATAATGCTGATGAATGGGGCGACGACATTCTCGGAGTTGACACGCTTCTGGCAGGCGAAAGTGTCGAAATCAACTTTTCCCGAAAGGAAAAAGCCAAATATTGGGATTTGCGGGTAGAAGATGAAGACGGGGCATTTATCGAATGGGAAAGTCTGAATTTGCTGAAGATATTAACCGTCAAGCTGTATTACAAAAACGGTAAAGCAACGGCGAGTGTTGAATAACACCGTTTTCAGTTAGAAATCGTGCATTAGCATCAAGAAACTTTTTGCAGGGAAGTCCAACAAACGCGGCAACAGATTTGTTGAATACCTAAACAATCAACAAACCTGCTGGCGCGTTTGACTTTTTATTGCATAGTTTCTCATTACTGAGCGGTCTAAAAATTGCGTTGCCCGGAAAATAAGAAAGTTGCCCGCGAATAAACGCTAAAAGACGCTAAAAAAAGCGAAAATGATTCAATCTAATTTTCTATTTCGTGCCTTTCGCGTCATTTCGCGGGCA
>JANPDZ010000057.1:0-18794 GCA_031431735.1 Acidobacteriota bacterium
TAACGAAAAGCAACAGTTTATATGCGACGGGCAGTCTGTAAATCTTGCCCAAGTTTCGGAACGCCTTGCGGACAGCCGCTTGGTCATTACAGGAACAAAGCTCCAATCTATAACCGCTTCGGTTTAGTTGCAGTAATTTACTCTACCCGACTTTTATCGAATATTTGCTGTTAAATTAATTGTCTTTGTTTTCGGCGGATAGCAAACTTCGTCGGTACAAGCCTGATAGCGAATGACGGCGTTAACCTTGACGACCTTGCCTTTGAAATTCGCCGGAACTGTAAAACTAAAACCAAACGAAACGGTTCCTTCATAGACATTGAGCGTGTCTTCGGAAAACTGAAACTTACGGTTTTTGCCTTTTGGATAAGTGATGGAGCCGAACTTTACGCCCGTCGTGCTGATTTTAACGGTTGTCGGAATTGCGTATTGGCTGTTCGGACGATTTGAATTAACGTGCAAACCGGCCGGAATTCTGATAACGACCGTGCCTCTCGTCGTTCCGCCGCGCGTGACCGGACCGATCGAACCGCTGATCGTTTGTGCGTTTGCCGCGGCTTCGGCAAAAAACAATAAACCGAGAGATAAAATTGTGCTAAATAATATTTTTTTCATAATGTTCTGAAACCTGCTGATGAAATTTTTCTGAAATTTTGATGCTTTTATTTTACGCGAAAGCTTTCGATTAGTTTATTTATTCGTTCCTTGTAAACTTCCCGCGTCTCGCCCAAAACCGTCACTTGCAGATCGTATATCTTTTGCTCATCTTCGATGATTTTATGATAAATTTCGGTTTCGACCGTTTTTTCCGCCTTTTCGCCTTTGAGCAAAAGCGTTCCCTTTCCAAACTTTTCTTCCGACAAAACTTTATCAACCGAGCGTTTTGCATCTTTGCAAACTTCCGTAAACTTTCTGTCGGTAAAAACCTTTAGGACGGTATGCGCCTGCCGCAGTTTTTCCGAATCTTCTTCGCCATAATCTTTTGAATACGCTTCAAATGCAAATTCGGACTCATCGCGGATCGGATTCAAAAAACCTGCGGGTTTGACGAGAAAAAAATCGTCCGTTTCAATCGTTTCTTCTTCAAAAGCCTGCGCCGCACTGCGTTTGATGCGGGTTGAGGTATAAACCATCAGCGCGACGATAATGATGCCAATAATAAGAATTTCCATAAATATTAGAGTGAAAAAGTGAAAAAGTGAAAGAGTGAAAGAGGTAGTTGTCCGAAAACAATAAATACTTTTACCCTTTTACCCTTTTACCCTTTTACCCTTTTACCCTTTTTCACTTTGCGACAGCCGCGACTGCCGCGAGTTGTCCGCAAGCCGCGTAAATATCGCGTCCGCGCGGAGTTCGCAAATAAGCCGAAACGCCTTTTGATTCCAATATATCTTTAAATCTCTGAATTTGCTCGCGCCCCGGCGGCTGGTATTCGAGCGGTTCGGCTGAATTATGCGCGATCAGATTGATTTTCACACGTTCCAAGCCATATTTATTCAAAAGATTCGCCAATGCGCGGGCTTGTTCGTCCGAATCGTTCACGCCACCGAGCAAAACATATTCAAACGTCAATCTTTCGCCTCGTTTCAAAGATCTTTCAAATTCCTGCGCCGCTGTTAAAAGTTCTTCGATGTTCCAACGTTTATTGATCGGCATTAAACGATCGCGAAGCTCGTCGGTCGGCGCGGAGAGCGAGATCGCCAGATGCGGACGTTTCGCCATCTTCGCCAGTTCGTAAATCTTCGGCACGATTCCGGCAGTCGAAATCGTCACACGGTTCGGCACTATAAATAACCCGTTTGCGTCCGACATTATTCCCAAAGCCTTAATTAAATTTTCAAAATTCAAAAACGGCTCGCCCGCGCCCATTCCGACAAGGTTCGTGCCATGCGGCGTTTCTGCGCCCACGCCATAAACGTCATTCAGAACAATAATTATTTGCTCGACGATCTCACCGGCAGTTAAATTTCTAAGCAGTCCGAGCTTTGCCGTCAAACAAAAATCGCATTTCAACGGACAGCCAGATTGCGACGAAAAACAGATCGTATCGCGGTTGGTCGTCGGAATAAAAACCGTTTCGACCGGAAAATTATCGTGCGTTTTCATCAAAAAACGACGCGTTCCGTCCACCGAAACATAGCGCGATTCAACCCTTAAACGAGAAGCCGTCGCGAGTTCGTTTAACTTTTCGCGAAAGGCTTTCGGCAGATCGGTCATTTCATCAAAAGTCAACAAACGTCGTTCGTGAATCTGTTTAAAAATCTGCTTCGCACGATATTTCGGCTCACCGATTGACACGATAAATTCAGCAAGTTCGTTCAATGACAGCGATGTTATATGCAGTTTTTCGCTCATTCCTTTCATTTTAGCGCAAATTTTAACGATAAGACAGCGTTAAAGTTTTGTAAGTTTATGGTAAATTAAAATCCTTACTATGAAATCGAAGGTAACCATCGGCGGAATCGTCGCGCTTGCAATCATCGTCGCGGCAATTTTTTTCTGCGTCTGGGCAGGCGGAAAGATCAATGAAAAACTTTCAGACCTAAATCCGGATCAACCCACGCCGCAAAGTCCGCAAAATCCGCAAAAACCAACTTCGCCTTCGACGGCGCAGAGTGACCATCTCGCGCTCGGCAATCCAAGCAACGCTGCGACGAATCCGCTCAACACTGATAATTATCTGATGCTCAGCAATACTTTCGCGCTTTCCTATAATCGTGATAAAGCGATTGCCAATTGGGTCGCGTGGCGTTTGACGGCAAGCGATCTGGGCGATGCGGAACGCCAAAATGATTTTCGTCCCGATGACCGTTTGCCCGTCGGTTGGGATCGCACCAAGCCTTCAGATTACACGGGAAGCGGTTTTGACCGCGGTCATTTATGTCCGTCAGCTGACCGTTCAAAGTCGGTCGAGACAAATAGCGCGACGTTTTTGATGACGAACATCGCGCCGCAAACGCCCGATTTGAATCAAGGCCCGTGGGAAAAACTGGAAACGTATTCGCGCAGTATGGCGCGGCGCATCGGCAACCTTTATATCATCGCCGGAAGTTACGGAAACCGTCGGGAAAGAGTAAAAAGCAAAATCGCCGTGCCAACGAATTTCTGGAAGATCATCCTCGTTCTGCCGCCCGGTGCAGATGTTTCGGCGATCAATTCAGACACGAGGGTGATTGCGGTGGATATGCCGAATGTGAGCGGCATCAAAGAAAAAAACTGGCGCGATTATAAAACGACGGTTCGCCAGATCGAACAAAAAACCGGCTACGATTTCTTCTCGAATCTGCCGAAAGATATCCAAAACGCACTCGAAACAAAAGTTGACGCAAGATAAATTCATAATAAATTCATATCTGTTTTTTTGATTAGTTCAATGATATACTTTTTATTCTTTATATTTTCGATTTTGAGATAAGGAGAAAAAAGTAATGAAAACTCCAATCTACACAGATAAAATTATTAAACTTTACGGTGCTGACCCGCGTGAACTTCCGCTTTATGGTTTCGCCGATACTGCGCGTTATTTAAAACTCCACATCAACACATTGAGTTCTTGGGTTTATGGAAGACTTTACGTTACCGAAAATGAAACCAAAAAATCTCTACCTGTAATTCAACTTCCTGACAAAAATAAACCTTTATTGTCCTTTATAAATTTGGTTGAGGTTCACGTTTTGAGTGCAATCACGCGAGTTCATAAAGTTCAATTTAAAAAGGTTAGACTTGCTTTGGAATATCTTGAAGAAAAATCTTCGAGCAAACATCCTTTGGCTGACACTCAATTTTGGACGGATGAGTTTGACCTGTTTATTGAAAAATCAGGTGATTTAATTTGTGCTTCGCGTGATGGACAGATGGTAATGCAAGAAGTTATTGAACAATATTTGCTTCGTGTTGATAGAGATGTTGATTTATCGGCATTCAGAATTTATCCATTCTCAAAAGAAATTTTGTTTTCATCATTAAAGGAAAAACCAAAATCTATTTTAGAAAAAGCTCCAAAGAATATTTCGATTGATCCGTTAGTTGCCTTTGGTCGCCCGACAATCGCCGGAACAGGCGTTGCGACAAACGTTATTTCAGGACGATTTAAAGCCGGTGAAAAAATTGAAAATTTAGCAAAGGATTATGAAATCACGGAAACTCAAATCCAAGAAGCAATCGAATACGAAGGAATCATCTGCCAAGCTGCTTGAAGACGTGACGTTTTTTGTGGATAGATCTTCAGGAAAACAATTAGCCGACGGATTAACAGAAATCGGCTTGAATGTAGAAAAGCACGACGACCACTTTGAGCAAAACACTTTGGATGTTATTTGGCTTGAAGAATGTGGAAATAGAAATTGGGTTGTTATTTCTAGTGATAAAGCCATCAAAAAGAATGTTTTAGAGAAAGAGGCTTTGATGAAAAACAACCTTGCCGCATTCTTTTTTACAAGTTCGGGTTTGTCAAGTGAACAGGCTATAGAAATTGTAAAAAAGGGCTTAAGTCAGGTTGCAAAATTAATTCTCAGTGCTCAACGTCCTTTTATCGCACGACTAGACAAAGAGGGAAAAGTTGAGGTTTGGCTAAATCACAAAGGCGAAGATTTAATTGCACAAAAACAGGAAAGAAGACGTTTGAAAAAACAAAAGTCCGACGATTAAAAGTCGGACTTTTGTTTTTGTAAAAATTGATTTCTACCACCACGAAGATTTCTTTTTCGACGAACCGCCGCCGAAAATTCCGCCGAGAACGCCGCGCACAATTTGGCGTCCGACATTGCTGCCGACGGCGCGCGCCGCGCTTTTCGCAAATGCTCCGAATGCCGAATCGCCGCCGCCGGCACTTGCTTTTTCTGCTTTTTCAGTTTCCTTCGCTTCGAGTTCGGCTTGCTCAGTCGCGGCTTCGGCTTCTTGTTGCGCCTGCGCCGCCTGCGCCGTTGCATCAGCTTTTGACTTCAGCATTTCGTAGGCGGATTCGCGGTCAACCGCCGTTTCATATTGCCCGGCAACGAGCGAATTTGCTAAAAGCTGCTGACGCTGCTCGGGCGAAACCGCGCCGATATGACTGTGCGGCGGAATAATGAAAGCGCGTTCGACCATCGTCGGAACTCCTTTTGCATCCAAAAATGAAACTAATGCCTCGCCGACTCCGAGCTCGGTAATTGCCGTTTCAACATCAATTTCGGGATTTTGACGGAAGGTTTCCGCCGCCGCTCTGACACCCTTTTGATCGCGCGGCGTAAAGGCGCGAAGCGCGTGCTGGACACGATTTCCAAGTTGTCCGAGGATGCTTTCCGGAATATCGATCGGGTTTTGCGTGACGAAATAAACACCGACACCTTTTGAGCGGATCAGGCGCACAACTTGTTCGATCTTATCAACCAGAGCCTGCGGCGTGTCGTTAAAAAGAAGATGCGCTTCGTCAAAGAAAAAAACGAGCTTCGGTTTTTCGAGATCGCCGGCTTCGGGCAGCATTTCAAACAATTCCGAAAGCAGCCAAAGCAAAAATGTCGAATAAAGTTTCGGCGAATTGAAAAGTTTGTCCGCCGCCAGGATATTGATCACGCCCTTGCCCGCGATCGTCTGCATAAAATCGCTGAGATTGACGGCCGGTTCGCCGAAAAAATGCTCCGCGCCCTGTGATTCGAGTTCGATCAGACCGCGCTGGATCGCGCCGACCGAGGCTTTTGAAACATTGCCGTATTCGGCTTGAAACTGTTCGGCATTTTCGCCGACGTATTGAAGCAAAGAGCGTAAATCTTTGAAATCCAATAACATCATTCCGCCCGTATCGGCAATCTTGAAACACAAAGTCAAAACGGCCGCCTGCGTATCGTTCAGTTGCAGAACGCGCGCCAGCATCAGCGGTCCCATTTCGGAAATCGTCGCGCGCAGCGGATGACCTTGTTCGCCAAAAACGTCCCACAACGTGACCGGACAATTTGTAAACTCGAAACCTTCGTTCAGCCCGAGCAGTGTCAAACGGTCGTCAACTTTTTGATTGCCGCCGCCGATTTGCGAAACTCCGGTCAGATCGCCTTTGATGTCAGCCATAAAAACCGGCACGCCGAGATGACTGAAACTTTCCGCAAGCCGTTGTAAGGTAATAGTTTTACCTGTTCCGGTCGCGCCCGTAATAAGCCCGTGCCGATTGGATTTGTCGGGCAACATAAAACATTCTTTTGCGTCTTTTTTCGCAACTAAAATTGGTTCTGCCATAATATTTTTTAAGTTGGGGCTGGATTTTGATTTAGAATCTGCCTAATTTTACTACAAACTTCCCTTTCGTCAAACAAAAGAAATCCAATCTGAATTTTAAGATAAAATTTGAAACCCGACTTTTTTTTAATCCGTAATCAAAAGTAAGATGAAAAACAATCCAAAACAAAATCTTTTACTATCGTGTTTGATAATTTTTATTCTTTCCTTGAATTCTATGGCACAAACTAAAGAAGCAGATCCGGCAGATGTTTCTTCGCTTGACGCGATCATGAAAGCCGTTTATGACGTAATTTCGGGCGATGCGGGCAAAGCGCGCGATTGGGATCGGTTTCGGACGCTTTTTCACAAAGATGCGCGAATGATTCCGTCGGGCAAAAATCAGCAGACAGGCATCACGAGCGCACGCGCACTTTCGCCCGAAGATTACATCAAACGCGTCGAACCGGTTTTTGCCAAAGACGGTTTTTATGAACGCGAAAAAGCACGGCGCGTCGAGATCTACAGCAATATCGCGCATGTTTTCTCGACCTACGAATCTTTCCGCAGTCTTTCCGACAAAAAGCCGTTTATGCGCGGCATCAATAGTTTTCAGCTTCTCAACGACGGAACCCGTTGGTGGGTAATGACAATTTTTTGGCAAGGCGAAACGCCCGAAAATCCAATTCCCAAGAAATATCTGAAGAGTAAAAAATAAGAATTTGCCCACGAAACAAACGAAACAAACGAAAATAATGAAAAATCAAACAAAGGTTTTTCGTGCTTTTCGTGTGTTTCGTGGGCAAAACTTCTTCGCTTGACAATACAACTTAACACTGTTAAGTTATACTTCATGGTTAGTCGGAACAGACAAGAAAGCGACAAAGAAAATCTGCGGCAGGAAATAATGGACGCGGCGCGTGAGATGTTTGTCGCGCAAGGCTACGCCAATGTATCAATGCGGAAAATAGCCGATAAAATCGGCTATTCAGCGACAACCATCTATCTTTACTTCAAAGACAAAACTGATTTGGTTCATCAAATCTGCGAACAAACTTTTGCGCGTCTGGCGCAAAATATCAAGGCGATTCAGCAGCTTTCCGATAATCCGCTGGAAAAACTCAGAAGTGGTTTGCGTGAATATATTTATTTTGGTCTGAAACATCCGAGCCAATACGAAATCGTCTTTATTGCGCCTTTGCCGGTTGATGTCGAAACTGAATTTGAAGAAACAAACGGTAAAGTCGCGTTTGATACATTGAGAACCGTCATTAACGAATGTATTTCCGCAAACCTTTTGAAAAGCAAAGACGTAGAGCTTATCAGCCAAACGCTCTGGGCGGGAATTCACGGCGTTACATCGCTTCTGATTCAACACGGCGGGTTTCCGTTTGTCGAACGCGAAAGATTAATTGACAGTGTCATCGAAACTTTAATTATGGGCATCAAAGCCTAAAAAAATTTTAGCGCAAACTTAACGCTGTTAAGTTATTTCAAAAAAAAAGAATGAGGAAATTAATGTCAAAGAAAGTCTTAATAATTTTAGGTCATCCGAATAAAGAAACTTTTTGCGGCGCTTTAGCGGAAAGTTATAAAAAAGGCGCGATCAGATCGGGCGCGGAAGTTGAGGAAATTTTCGTTTTGGATTTGAAATTCGATCCGATCTTGCATCTCGGCTATCAGGCGATTCAGGATTTAGAGCCGGATCTGGTTCGCGCACAGGAGCTTATCAAATGGGCGGAACATATTGTTTTTGTTTATCCGACGTGGTGGGCGACGATGCCCGCGCTTTTGAAAGGTTTTCTTGATCGCGTGTTGCTGCCCGGTTTTGCCTTCAAATATCGTGAAAATTCATCGCTTTGGGACAAGTTTTTAACCGGGAAATCGGCGCGTTTGATCATCACGATGGATGCGCCTGCCTGGTATAATTTTCTGTTTTACGGCAATGCCGGACAAAAAGCGATGAAACGCGGAACGCTTCTATT
Organism: Acidobacteriota bacterium; assembly: GCA_031431735.1. Classification (GTDB taxonomy): domain Bacteria; phylum Acidobacteriota; class Blastocatellia; order Pyrinomonadales; family Pyrinomonadaceae; genus JAFDVJ01. Next base: position 8,169 of record JANPDZ010000057.1, read on the forward strand.
TTGCGGAATCAAACCCGTCAGAGTAACGACGATCGGTTCGGTGAAAATGTTAAAGCCCGAACAACTTAAAAAATGGTTGGAGAAAGCAGAAAAACTCGGAGAGGAATTGAAATAAAATATGAAAGCAGAACAAATATTTTCAATCGCAAATTTGATTGCGATGCTTGGCTGGATTCTGATCGCGGTCGCGCCGCGCTGGGTCGTCACGCGAAAAGTCGTCCTTTCGGGTGTGATTCCGCTGCTCCTCGCGGTCGCATATCTCGTTTTGATCGTCTTGTTTTTCGGAAAAGCCGACGGCGGTTTCGGTTCGCTTGCCGATGTCATGAAACTTTTCACGAACGAATGGGCGACTCTGGCGGGTTGGATCCATTATTTGGCGTTTGATCTGTTTATCGGCAGTTGGGAAGTCAAAGACGCTGAGGCGCGCGGAATTTCGCATTGGCTCGTGATTCCGTGTCTGGTTCTGACGTTTCTGCTCGGTCCGATCGGATTTTTGCTTTATAGCATTTTGCGGTATTTTTTAGCGAAAGAGGTCAAAAATGATTAAGGAATTATTTAAAAAACAACGCCCGTTGATGATTGCGGGCGCGATTTCTTTGGCGTGTTTTGTAATTCTGGCAATTATCGCACCGTTTGATTCGACGACAGTTTTGGGCATCAACCGGTGGATCAAACCGATCAAGTTTTTTGTTTCGATTGCAATTTTTGTCTGGACGGTGGCAATTTATCTGAACTTTTTGAAAGATGCCGCAAAATCGGCTCGCTTTATTTCGTGGGGAATGATTTTTGTCTTTTTGGTTGAAATGTTTATCATCGTGATGCAGGCGGCCCGCGGCACGACATCGCATTTCAATATTAAAAACCCTCTTGACGGAATACTTTTCGCCATTATGGGATTGGCAATTATGCTCAATACATTTCTCGCCGCGTATTTGCTTTATCTGTATTTCAAAGCCGAGATTGATTTGCCGAAAGCGATTGTTTGGGGAATGCGGCTGGGTTTGATCTTGTTTCTGGCATCGAGTTTTGAAGGCGCGTTTATGTCAGCGAAACTCGGTCACGCGGTTGGCGTGGCGGATGGCGGCGCGGGTCTGCCAATTGTCAATTGGTCAACCAGCGGCGGCGATTTGCGGGTCGCGCATTTTATCGGAATGCACGCCTTTCAAGCCGTGCCGTTTTTCGCTTACACGCTCGAAAAATACAAAGTAAAATCGGCGACTTTTGCGACTTTTGTTTTTGCGGCAGTTTATTTTGCAGTTTTTACGGCAGTTTTCGTCCAAGCCTTGCTCGGCAAACCGCTTTTCACGGGATTTTAGAAATTTTAATTTAGTCGAAATGCTTTTTTTTACTTTCAAGACCAAATTTCCGGCGCGATGCGATAAACTTTGATTTGCGATGTGGGCTAAATAAAATCCCAAATCCGACATCCCAAATCCAAAATCCAACTATGGCAGAGCATATTTTAGAGCGCAAACAAATCATCGAACGACCGTGCGCGGAAGTTTTCGACTTTTTCGCTAACGCGGGAAATCTGGAACGCATCACACCGCCCGAACTGAATTTTCACATCATCACGCCGCAGCCGATTGACATTAAAAAAGGCGCGTTAATTGATTATCAACTGAAACTGCACGGCATTCCAATCATCTGGAAAACGGAGATCATCGAGTGGAATCCGCCGTTTGAGTTTGTTGATTCCGCGCTCAAAAGCCCTTATAAACAATGGATTCATCTGCACAGTTTTGAAGAAGGCGGAGAAGGCGAAACGATTATGAAAGACATCGTCCGCTACCGTCTGCCGCTCGAACCGTTCGGTGATCTGGCGCATTGGTATGTCAAAAAAGAGTTGAGCTATATTTTCGATTACCGCTATAAAGTTATTGAAGAAATTTTTCAGCCCAAATCATAAAGAAATTTGCCCACGCGCATACACTAAAATCACGAAAGAATTTAAGGTATTTTTTCGTATATTTCGTATGTTTCGTAGGCAAAATTCTTAAAACTCGATCCAATCGGTCGGTTGTTTGTGATAAGAAATTGTAATGCGCGTTTCGGCTTTGAAGAAATTCGGGCGCATTTCTAAAGCAGATTCAGCCATTAAACGGGCAAGATGCGGTTCGTTGGCGCGTTGCGAAAGATGCGCGAGAACAATTTCACGTGCCGCGCCGTCAAAATCATCGGTCAGCCAATCGGATAGATCTTCGTTTGAAAGATGTCCGGTGCGCGACAAGATTCTCTGCTTTAATTCCCAACTGTAGATCGGACACGTCTTGAGCATATCGCGTGAATGATTTGATTCGACAATAATGCAGTCGCAACCGCGAAGTTTTTCTTTGATGAGCGTCGTCACGTGTCCGAAATCCATCAAAGTCGCGATTCGCACGCCTTCTTTTTTGGCGACGAAGCCGAAATTGTCGGCGGCATCGTGCGGAACGCAAAAAGGCTCGAAGTCAATATCGCCGATCCGGAATTCACGGCTTGATTCGATCTTTTCGGTGCGGTTTCGTAAAACATCGCGGCGTTTGACGGCTTCGCTGTCGCCATTTTGGATTCCTTTGCGCGTTGAATAATAGGCGTTTTCAGTTGCTTCGGAGATAAAAACCGGACAATTAACTGATTTTAAAAGAACGCGAAGTCCGCCGGCGTGATCTGAGTGTTCGTGCGTGATAAGAATTCCGTCAAGGCGCGCCGGATCTTCGCCGACCACCGCAACGCGTTCAAGCAATTGCTTTGCGCTCATTCCGGCGTCAACCAAAACTCTTGTTTTTTCAGTAGCGACGAGAACCGCATTGCCCGTCGAACCACTGCCGAGAACGGTAACTTTCATTTCATTTTTAAGTTTTGAGTCCCGCCTTTAGGCGGCTTTCGCTATATGTCAACCAATTAAAATATTAACAGATTGCCGCCTGAAGGCGGGACTCAAAACTATTTCTTCTCTTTCAATTTCGGGCGCAGAACATTTCCAACAACGCGGGTCACAAGCGAATCGGGCGCGATTGTTCCAAGAACTGCGCCGATGTAATTTGCTAAACCTGAAATGACCAAAGGCTTTCCGGCCTTCACTGCTTTCAATGCTTTTTTGACGACTGCTTCGGGCGTTTGCATTCCTTTTGCCGAAAACGGAACGGCTTTGGCAGCAGCGAAAAAGTTTGTTTCGGTCGGTCCGGGACAAACTGCCGTGACCGTGATGTTGAACCGACGATTTTCTTCGGCAATCGCTTCGCTGAACGATGTGACAAAGGCTTTGGTCGCGGCGTAAGTTGCCATAAATGGAATCGCCTGAAAGCTCGCAGTCGAAGAAACATTGATGATAACGCCCTTTCCGCGTTCGCGCATCTTGGGCAAATAACGATGCGTCAGCGCGACCAATGCGGAAATATTGAGATCTATCATCTGAAGTTCGCGCTCCAGATCGAGTTCGGCAAAATCGCCCATCGAACCGAATCCGGCGTTATTGATGAGCCATTCGATTTCATATTCGTGCCGCTCGGTTTCTTCAAAAAGTTTTTTATCCGCTTCAAAATCGGTCAGATCGAGCGCGATGTAATGCGCGATTATGCCGTGCTGCAGCATCAATTCGTCGCAAAGTTCGTGCAGTTTATTTTCCGAACGCGCCACCAAAATAAGATTGTGCTTTTCTTCGGCAAGTTTTCGTGCAAAGGCTTCGCCGATTCCGCCGGATGCGCCTGTAATGAGCGTAAATTTCATAAATCCGTTTCATTTTGCGGATAAATCGAATAATAGATTGCTACTATTCCGGCCGCAATAATAGTTAATGTTCCCAAAAAACGTATCAATCCTGCAACTGTCTTAGTCGAATTTATCAATCCGGTTGCGGTCAGCAGATAATTCCAATCGTGAAAACTTCCCTCGCTACCGGTCATTCCGCTTGTCAAAACCAATTGCATAACAACCGCGTCCGCCGCGTAAACAAAGACGTTCAAGATGCTCTGCCCGACCCACAGCAGAACAATCGCCGCCGAATAATATTTTTTATTCCAAACAAAATAACCGACAAAAATCGCCGGCATCATGATTTGAAACAACGAACCGCCCGCAATCATCATAAATTCGCCGAACGGGCGAAAAAGCAGATGTCCCGTTTCGTGAATCGGCAGATCGACGAGGTCAAGAAAGCTCCCGCTGAGCGGCGCGTAAGCGATCGAAAGAAAATAGATACTGATCAGAATTGCAAAAATAAGTTTCAGGTAATTGGGCTTCATTTTTTCATCCATTCGTCTTTGGAAATCGCGTAAAAAACCAAATCCATTCCGTAATGAAATTTCAGTCCTTCAAACTTCATTCCGCATTTTTCCATAATGCGCCACGAACCTGTGTTTGCGGGCGCGGCAACAGCGACAATTCTTTCTAAACCGGCAATTTCAAATCCGTATTTGAGCCACGCCTCGGCCGCTTCAAAACCGATTCCTTTGCGCCAAAATTCGCGTTTCATTCCGTAGCCAACCTCGATTTCGGATGAATCTTCGAGCGGTTGAAGTCCGCTCCAGCCGAAAAATTCTCCGGTTTCTTTCCAAATCATCGCACACATCGAAAAGCCGATCTGCGCGTAAGAATCAAGATGAAACTGCAATCGTTTCGTTATTTTTTCAGGGTTTTGATATTTTGTTCCGCCCAAATAAATATTAACTTCCGGCACCGAGCGCATCTCGATAAATTCGTCCAGATCAGCGAGCGTAAATTTGCGGATGATAAGTCTTTCGGTTTCTAACATTTTTTTAATTTAACGCCGGAGTCGCAAAGTCGCCGAAGCCGCAAAGAGAAAATTATTATAAAACCTTTGCTTCCTTGCGCCTTTGCACCCTTGCGTTGAAAAACTCCTCCTTTGTAATCGAATAATGCACCAAATCGCATTCGTAAAAATTGCCTGTATAATCGTAAGTCATTCCGAGGCGTTCCATCACGCGCCACGATGCGCGGTTTTCGGGACGCGCGACCGCGACGATCTCTTTGAGATCTAATTTTTCAAAGCCGTAAATCAGAAACGATTCGGCGGCTTCCGAAGCGTAGCCAAACCCGCGAAAATCTTTGACCAGTGCATAGCCGACTTCGGTTTCATCGGTTTCCTTCAAACGCCAGAGTCCGCACCAGCCGATAAATTGATTTGAAGATTTTTCGACAACCGCGCAAAAACCGATTTTCTCTTTTTCCCAACGGCTCGAAGTTAAATTTATCCAGCTTTCTGCTTCGCCGCGCCGCGTTTGCGGTTGGCGGATAAAGCGCATCACGTCCGCATCCGAACGCATCGCAAAGACCGGATCAATATCGTTTTTGTTAAACGGGCGCAAAAATAGTCGGGCAGTTTCAAGCATAAACACTACACTAAAAACAGTTTAATTTATTTCAAAAAAAGTTGGAAGAAAAATGATGAAGGCTTCGTCTAAATTATCGTTAAATCTTTTAATAAGGAGAAAACCAAATGAATCAATCTATCGAAAATCGGCGCGAATTTCTCAAACGCGCGACGCTCGCAGCCTTTGCATTTCCGCTTTTATTAAACTGCAAGAGCGATACTTTGGCGCAAAAAAGCAACGGTGATGTTTTAAGTTTGATCAAGAAAAATGCCAACACGGCGCCCGCCGTTAATTGGTGCGGCGCGATAGATGCGCCCGCGGCGGTTTCGTGGCGCACGGTGTTGTCAAAGAAGTCCGACAAAGACGAACCACTAATCATTTCAGGCACGGTTTTTGAATCGGACGGCAAACGGTCAGCACCGAATGTCCTGATTTATTTTTATCACACTGACAGCGACGGATTTTACAACCGAAAACGCGACGGCGAACCTCTTCACGGACATTTTCGCGGCTGGCTGCTGACCGATGCCGACGGCAAATACGAATTCAGCTCGATAAAACCTGCTTCGTATCCTGACAGAGCATTTGCCGCGCACGTTCATATGACAATCACAACAAAAGATCTGAAAGAAGACTCGATTGATTCGATTTTGTTTGAAGGCGATAAATTTATTACGCCGCAGGAACGAAATCTGGCTGGGAAAAAGGGCGGATTCAATCCGATCCTCAAACTCGAAAAAGGCGCGGACGGCATTTTGCGCGGCACGCGGGATATTCAATTATGGAAGTTTTAATTCAGAGAAACTAGATATGAAAAGCCAATTATTGTCATTCCTTCTATCGGTGATGCTTTTCTCATCAATAAGCTGTCAAGCGCAAATTGCCCAAAATGGCAAGCGGGAAAGCAATGCCGCAAAGACCGGAAACATTGACGCAATTCGCGGTATGAAGTCGCGCCGCGCCGCGCACACCGCCACCTTGCTCAGTAACGGGAAGGTTTTGGTGGCAGGCGGTTTCGGAGCGGGTGAAAACGGCACGGCAAGCGCGGAGATTTTCGACCCGGCGACACAGACATTTTCTTCAGGCGGCAATATGAACGTCACGCGCGCAAGTCACACGGCGACCGCGCTGCCGGACGGAAAAGTTTTGCTCGCGGGCGGTTTTAACGGAAATTATCTCGACAGCACCGAGCTTTATGATGCCAAAACAGGTAAATTTACGGCGGCGGGAAAAATGACTTTGCCGCGCAGCGAACATATCGCCGTGTTGCTCAAGAGCGGAAAAGTTTTGCTCGCGGGCGGTGTCGGAACCGGCTGGACTTTTCTCGCCGATGCCGAAATTTACGACCCTGTTTCCAATACTTTTACGAAAACCGGAAATATGCTGGCGCCGCGTGAATCACACACGGCAACCTTGCTTAAAGACGGAAATGTTCTGATCACCGGCGGTCATCAAGGCCGACGCGCGGCGATGACGATCTATGCGAGCGCGGAAATTTATGACCCAAACAAAGGAAGTTTTTCGGCAATTTCCGATTTAACCGTCAAACGTCATAAACACGGCGCAGTTTTGCTGAATGACGGGCGCGTTTTGATTATTGGCGGTTCGGACGAACGCGATTCGAGAGGCGCATATACGAATGTCGAGATTTACAATCCGGCAACAAAAAACTTTACCAAAATCGGAGATATGAATTTGTCGCGCTACAAACTTCAAGGCACAACTATATTGCTGAAAGACGGCAGGGTTTTAATAGCTGGCGGCGCAAATCGGGCGGAAATATTTGATCCGGCAACCAAAACTTTTGAAGTTGCCGCCGGAAAATTTGAAACAGCGCGGCTGTTTGCCACCGCGACGCTTTTGCCAAACGGCGAGGTTTTGATCGTCGGCGGTTACGATCAAAACCTCGCCGTCAGCGAACAGGCGTGGATTTATAAGTCTTAGTCTTCAAAAATGGAGTAGAATCTTTGAAAAACCTAAAATGGAGAGCGCCGCCCGAATGACCGAAAACCGAACCGAACCAGACCAGCTTGCCGAATGCAGAAACGGCAACCGCGAGGCGTTCGAGTCGCTCTAACAATCAAATCAAAGACGGGAATTTTCGGTCGCGCTCAACTTTTTCGGCGGCCGACGCGAACTTGCGGAAGATGTTACGCAGCAGGTTTTTTTGAAAATTTTCGGTAAGATCGGCGATTTCCGGGGCGACGCGGAATTGACGACCTGGATTTATCGAATGACGGTCAACGCCTGCATTGACGAACAGCGAAAGACGCGCAGATTTTTTTCGCTGGAAAGTTTTTTCGGCGAATATCGCGTTAAAAAAACGCAGGACGAAAAGTTTGAGAGGCGCGAAATTTCCGGCGAAGTGCAAAAAGCGATCGGCGAATTAAAACCGAAATTTCGCCTTCCGATCTTGTTGAAATACTCGGAAGATTTGAGTTATGCGGAAATTGCGAAGATTTTGAATTGTTCGATTGGCACAGTTTCATCACGCCTTAATCGCGGACACAAGATGCTGGCGCAGAAATTGAAGCATTTGAAAAGTGAGATTTAGGTTCAGAGTTACGCATTTATGTGTGAATAACCGTCGCGCTTTGCTGACGGTTTCACGGTTGAAGCCGTAACTCTGAACTCGAAACAAAATGAACGAAAAGCATTACAAAGAAAAACTCTCGGCGTTCGTCAATCACGAATTGCAAGGCGATGAACGGCAACAGTTTGCCGAGCATCTGCTTCTATGCGCCGATTGCCGCCGCGAACACGACGAGATCAAACTCGGCGCGGCTTTCGCAAGCGATTTAAAACAATTGGATGCGCCCGAAAATCTGTGGAACAAGATCGAAAATTCTTTGGACGGAAAAGACGAAAAAGCAAAGTTTTCTTTTTTTCCGAATTTTGCTTTTTCCGATTCGATTGCCATTGCCACAATGGCCGGTTTAGTTTTAGTTGGCGCTTTAATGACAGCCGTTTATTTTGGATTTTTGAGAAATGATTCGCCGGAAATTACCCAAAGTAAAAAAACAATTGAAACCACAAATATTGAAACTCCGCGGATTGTTTCAACGCCGGACAAAACTTTGGCAAATCAAACAGTTGACACAAATTCAGCAAATCAAACTCCGTCAAATGTCCCGTTAAAAGTTAAAAATCCGCCGCAAAGCGCAAATTCAAACGTCAAAATTTCGCCAAAGATCGCGCCGGTTCAGCCGCGAGAAACTTTTCCGACGCAAAGCAATTTGCCATCGTGGAATGTCGAAACGCTTGCCGGAATGCCAAAAGTCGGAAATTCTTTTGAAAACGGCAAGCTCATCGTCGGTGAATTTCTCGAAACCGATGCGAATTCACGCGCACGGGTTCAGGTCGCAGACATCGGAAATGTCGAAATCGCGCCGAATTCGCGTGTCAAACTTGTCAGAACAAACTCGACCGAACATCGTCTTTCGCTCGAAAAAGGCGAACTGAAAGCGAAAATTCTCGCGCCGCCGCGCCTTTTTATCGTTGATACGCCGTCGGCGGTCGCAGTTGATCTGGGTTGCGAATACACGCTCGAAGTTGACGGCGAAGGCAACGGAAAGCTTCACGTGACGGGCGGTTTTGTGGCTTTGGAAAAAGACGGACGTGAATCAATTGTTCCGGCAGGCGCGATTGCGCTGACGAAAAAAGGCAAAGGCATCGGAACGCCTTTTGCGGACGATTCTTCCGCAGAATTTCAAGCCGCGCTTTACAAATTTGATTTTGAAAACGGCGGAAGCAAAGCGTTGCAAATAATTATCGAAGAAGCAAATCTTTATGATTCTTTAACGCTCTGGCATTTGCTTTCGCGCGTGTCGAAAACGGAACGCGGAAAGGTTTTCAATGCGCTGGCAAATCTAGTCGAACCGCCCGCCAATGTTACGGTTGAAGGCGTTTTGCGACTCGATAAAAAAATGCTCGATGTTTGGTGGAAAGAGATTGAAAAAGTCTGGTTTGAGTAAGTTTTGAGTCCCGTCTTTAGACGGCATTTCTTCAAAAAACAAGGGTTTGCCGCCTAAAGGCAGGACTCAAAACAAAAATGGAGAAAAATATGAAAAGCAGTTTATTAATTTTAACGGTTGCCGGTTATCTGGTATTAACTTTGGCTCTCCTCGATTTTAATGTTGCGGAAAAAACGCAAGCACAAACTTCGGCAAACGATTTGATTGTTCACGAATGGGGAACTTTTACCTCGATTGCCGGAAAAAAAGGCGTGGCAATTGATTGGCGGCCGCTTAACGGCGCGAGCGATTTGCCGAAATTTGTTTATACATCGGCAGATAAAAAAGGTTGGCGCGGAAGTTATCACGATCCGGGCAAAGGTCGCGTTGCCAAAGTTCGGATGGAAACTCCGGTCATCTATTTTTACACTGCGAGGGAAATGGAAGTTGATGTCAAAGTGGCGTTTCCAAACGGAACTATTACGGAATGGTATCCGCAAGCGGGCTGGGCAAATGCGCGTTTTGAATCAGGTATCAACTGGGGGAAAATCAAACTTCTGCCAAATGAAACGCCGGATTATTTGCGCGAAGTTGCCGACAGCCATTATTATCCGGCACGTGAAACCGATTCGGTTCCTATTCAGGTTTGCAACGCCGATAAAACCCGGATCGAAACGGAAAAGTTTTTGTTTTATCGCGGAATCGGCGATTTTGAATTGCCTCTGAAAGTAAAATTGAACGGCGAAAAAGTTGTTCTCAACACGATCGAAGCGCGTAACAGCTCAAAAATCAATTCGGGCAAAAATATTGCAAACCTGCTCGTTTTTGAGAATCGCGATGGGCGCATCGGTTACGAATTTGTGCCGACGCTTGCGGGCGAAACGATTGTCGAGCGTCCGAATTTGAACAAAAATCTGACGCAAGTTTTTGACGAGCTCGAAAAAATTCTCGTCGCCCAAGGACTTTACGAAAAAGAAGCCAAAGCGATGATCGAAACGTGGAAAGATTCGTGGTTTGAAGAAGGCTTGCGCGTTTTCTATATTTTGCCGCGAAAACTGACGGACGAAATTTTGCCTTTGACCGTTCAGCCGCGCCCGCAGGAAACCGTTCGCGTGCTGGTCGGACGCACAGAAGTCATTACGCCTGAAATGGAAAAAGATGTCCGAAAACAAGTTGGTCTTTTGCGTTCAACTTCAAAAAAAGTGCGCGAACAAGCCCAAAGCAATTTGAAAAGATACGGCAGATTTTACGAACCGATTTTGAAGAACATTTTGGAAAACGAACGAGATGCGAAAGTTCGGATGCAAATTAAAAAGCTGATTAATTTAAGCTGAATTTTAACGCAGAGAGCGCGGAGAACG
>JANPDZ010000058.1:0-5964 GCA_031431735.1 Acidobacteriota bacterium
TAATTTGCAGAGAAAGCAAACCAAGTCTGCAGGGCGAAAACTCAAACAACTTTCCGGAAAGCAGAGCCGTTTTCAGAAAAACGAAAATCATAAAATCAGCAAAAAACTTGTTACTAAAGCTAAAGACACGGAACGCGCAATTTCTATCGAAGAATTGACAGGAATTCGCGAACGCATCACGGTTAAGAAAAGCCAGCGTAACAGGTTGAATAATTGGAGTTTTTTCGACCTTAGAGCAAAAATAGAATACAAGGCGAGATTGAACGGCGTCAAAGTTATTGCCGTCAATCCTAAATATTCGAGCCAACAGTGTTCTAAATGTGCGCATATTTCTAAATCCAATCGAAAATCCCAATCTGAATTTGAATGTCAAGCGTGTGGCTTCAAAGCCAACGCAGATTTCAACGCTTCTCGTAATTTACGAGAAAGGGCAACCGTCAAATTGCCAAACGATATTAAATATCAAGGTAGCCAAAACCTCATTTTTTGAGTTACAAGCTATGACCGTATTGCTTCAATCGGTCGTAGTATTTGACAAATCCTCAATCTTCTATCTTAAAGATCGTATCGGCATCGTCTTCGTGGCGAATCTCGTCAATCTCTTCTTTTTTGCCGGCTCCCATAAAAAGACGATTCGGACAATTGATGACGACGCCTTTTTCGGTCGTACTGATGTTTTTATAGGCGTGCGCGACACCTTTCGGAATGATTATAGCTTGCGGATTGTCGGCACCGACAAAGAGCGTCATGACATTTTGATAGGTCGGCGAATCTTGGCGGTTGTCCCAAAGCCGTAACTTAAAATTACCCGCGCCGATAAAGCAAAAGAGATCGGCCTGGTCAATGTGTTCGTGCGGCCCGCGCTGAACATTCGGTTCGGTCACGGAAATATACGCCATCGCCGGGTAAAATTCTTCAGCTATTTCGTCGTGGCGAAACAATTCCGCCAGCCAGCCGCGTTCGTCCACAATTTTCTTGAGCGGATAAACTATCACGTCCTGAATTTTGCCTTTTTTAAAATTGGCGGTTTCCTTGCTTGTTTGAGTCATAATCATAAGTTTAAGAAATAATTGATAAATAACAAATTCCGACAATTTAAATTCAACATCTAATCTCTCATAAATGTCAATTATCGGCGACTTTGCCGAGCAATAAAAAATTTTAATGACAAACATTGTTTTTGTATGTTATTATTTTCAAGGCTTCCTATCTGATACTTTCACAAATATCCTGTTCAGAGTTTCTCCATAAAGATATATAAAATCTAGTTTGAATTTGCTATGGAAAAGTTAAACGATTATCTGCAAACTTTGCTTTCGACTTGTAGCTATGAATTGCATCTTGAGCCGAATAAAAACCCTTATCTGATTTCTGCAAACGGCTCAAACGATGTCAACAACACGCCGCTGTTGGGAACACAAATCAGTATGATGGTTTTCCCGTTAATTCCGAGTAATGTCAAACACCAGTTGCCGAGCCAGCCGGAAATCGAGTTTGTTCATCCGCACAATCTCGGAAAATTTAATTTTTTGGTCAAAAAATCACCTGCCGGATTTATTGTCACGATTCGTCCGCTGCTCTCGGATAGGCCGCCGACGCAGGAACAAATTGTCGAAAGCATTTTGCAAACATCTTCGGCACTTTCAACTGCCGAACAACCGCAATCTCCTGCCAAACCCGCATTTTCACCATTTGAATCGGAAGTTACAGTATTCAACGAGCTTTCAGATTATTCATTTGAAAGTTCTTCTTTAGCATTGGAACAAAACGCGAACATCGAGGCAGACAGTGTTTCATCCGAACTCGAATACGAAGAACCGAAACCCTTTCAGGACGAACCGTCAAAGTATCTTCAATCAGAGATTGAAATAGTTTCAGTCAACGATCCCGATTTTCAAACGACTTTTTCCGATTCGTCAAATTATGAACCGCCGGGCAAACGCTCTGATTTTGAATCAGCCGAATATGTTCCTCCGCTGACATCCAATTTTGACCATCAGCAATTTGAATCAGGCGAATACATTCCGCCAGTTTCCAATTTTGATTCTCCGCGATCCGACTTTGAATCAGGCGAATACATTCCGCCAACCTCAAATATTAATTCCCCGCAGAACGCATTTGAATCAGGCGAATACGTTCCGCCAACCTCAAAGGCTAATCCTCCGCAAGACGCATTTGAGGTTCAAAGTCAATCGGCCGCGATATCTGAAAGTTATCCGCAATCGCAAAATTTCGCGATGCCTCCGCAATCGCAGAGCTTCATTGCACCGCAGCAGTTTGTTTCGCCTTCCGAAGCGTTTTCACCGGGGATTTCGCCGGTGGCTGAATTTGTTCCCGCCAAAGCCAATTTACAGGCAAAAGCCCGAATGGATGCGCTCTTTTATAAAATGGCGGAAGTCGGCGCGTCGGATTTGCATCTGAGCGTTTCGCTCCCGCCGATGATTCGCAAAGACGGCAAAATGAAAAAGCTCGAGTGCGATGAGACGGTGCTCACGCCGGCTTCCATGAAAGAGTTACTTCATTCGATAATGCCCGCCAAAAATCAGGAAGAATTTGCGCGCCGCAACGATTCGGATTTTGCGTATGAAATTCCCGAACTCGCACGTTTTCGCGCCAATATTTTCGCGGACAGAAAAGGAATGGGCGGCGTTTTCCGAATCATCCCGACGAAGATCCTGACCGCGCAGCAACTCGGACTTTCACCGGCGATTATGAATCTTTGCGCATTGTCGAAAGGTTTGGTGGTCGTCACCGGACCGACGGGAAGCGGAAAATCAACAACGCTTTGCGCGATGGTTGACCATATCAACAAAGACCGCGAAGACCATATTATTACGATCGAAGATCCGATCGAATTTACGCACGAAAACCAAAAATGTCTCGTCAATCAGCGCGAAGTCGGTAATCACACCGACAGTTTTAAAGATGCGTTGCGGGCGGCACTTCGAGAAGATCCCGATATTTTGCTGGTCGGTGAAATGCGCGATCTCGAAACGATCTCGATCGCGATTGAAACCGCTGAAACCGGACACCTTGTTTTCGGAACTCTGCACACGACGACCGCCGCTTCGACCGTTGACCGCATCATTGACCAATTCCCGGCCGACCGCCAACAACAGATCCGCGTGATGCTTTCAGAATCGTTAAAAGGCGTGATTGCGCAAACATTACTGCCGAAAAAAGGCGGTGGTCGCGTTGCCGCGCTCGAAATACTGATCGTCACGCCGGCAGTTTCAAATCTGATCCGTGAAGGAAAAACGTTCCAGATCGCTTCTTCGATGCAAACGGGCAAAAATATCGGAATGGTGATGCTCAACGACGCGCTTTTCGATCTTGTTCAAAAAGGAATTGTCGAACCGCGCGATGCCTATATCAAAGCCGTTGACAAAACAAACTTTGAAACACAACTGACGCGCGGCGGGTTTAAGCTCTAACTGCCGAATATTGTCCAACGACCTTCAGGTATTTGAAAAATGAATGCCGCAAAAAAAATGATTTTCGGCCGGGAGCGCAGGCAGCCTTGCCTGCAAGCGCGTTCGAGGCTTTGCGAGAACAAGGCGCGACCGCCTCGTTTACCTGATAAGTTATTGCTAATTAAAAGCCGCCGATAGCGCAGTTTTCCGATTATATTAAACTTTGGATATGAGATCGGGCGTTTGCCGTTCTTGCAAAGCCTCGAACGGGCAGGCAAGGCTGCCTGCGCTCCCGGCAAAAACGCTTTTCTGATTGCGGTTTTTATTTTTCAAACATCATGAGGTCATTGAACCTTTTACATTATCCGCCGCATATTTATTTTGCGCGGCAGATCAAAAACAAATTTGCCTTTTGTCTGCACAAATTCAAGTTTGCCTTTTATTATTTTGACTGTTGCGCGGCTCGCGCGTTTTCCTTTCGGCTTTTGATATTCCGTGTCAAAGACCGCCGCATATTCTTCAAAATTTCGCACATCTTTCGCATCAAACTCGATAAGAATAACTTTGCCGGAAATTTTTCCGATAAAAGGCGTTACATTGCGGTCGGCACCGTCCCATTCACCGTCGGCCAGATTACTGAAAACCAGTGCGCCGCTGACCTTTTTGCCTTTTATTTTGAGTGCCAGCCGGAAATCAAGTTGAAAATTGTCTCGATCGGGCGTTGTCTGCCAATTCCAGAAAGTTTCGCCGTTCTTTAACGCTTGCGCCGAATTTATCAAAGAAAAAGACAGCAAAATCGCCGTCAAAGAAAATAACTTGAAGAGTTTTGAGCCGTTGATTTTTGACATTTGATTTTTGCCGTTTGTAGGGAAAAAAGAGGCTCGTCAAAAAGCCTCTTTTTTAGGGGGGTGGAAGAATCTTTGAATTACGCAGTTGGTTAAAATTCGGAATAGGTGATAGGTGATAAGTGATAAGTGATAAGGCATTTGACCTTGCAATTATCGCTTATCCCTTATCGCTTATTCCGAATGAATATTCATTTATAATTTCCAACTGCGAAACTTCAATATTTAGCCGACTTTATTTGCGGAATTTTTCATATTGGAACTCGTAGTAATTCAGATGTTCGACCATATCGCCGTTTTCATAAATCACATCCGCGTCTATTTTCAGATCATATTTGCCGCGGCTTAAATTGAGTTCGTCATATGGCATAAATACGTCCAGATCTTTATAGATCGTTTCATCATAAGCCGGTTTCATCGAACGATAGACCGCAACCTGTCCGTCTTTTGAGGCAAATTTCTTGTTGGTCGTTTTCAGTTTCGTGCCGTCCGCTTTTTCAAAGTAGATCGCCAGATACGAATCTTCGTCCTTCATATTGTTGACCGTGAATTTGGCGTGAATCCGCATTCCCAAACGTCCGCTTTCGGTAACGTTGTAATCAACCCACATTTTTTCAAATTTTGTGCTTGCCTTATCCGATTTAACCGTCTTCGGAGTTTCTTTTGTCGGCGGCGTAGTTTTGACCGGTTCGGTTTGTTTAACCGGCTCGGATTTAACAGGTTCGGGATTTCGATACGGTTCTTGACGGACAACGGGTTTGACCGGCGGACGATGAAAAATCTTATAAACTACGGCCGCGCCGACACCCGAAACCATCAACAAAAAGATAAAAATGCTCCCGATAGTCAATGCGATTCTGCCGTAATTCAACGGTTTTCCGGACGCATTCGGCTTTGGCGCGTAATTATTTTGATATGCGCTAAAATCCTGCGTCTGATTGCGATACTGGGTCGGCGTTTCGGTCTGAAATGCTACGGTCGGCTGTGCGCTTTGATAATAATTCCCCGCATTGGAAACATTCGCCAGTTGCGAACCGCATTGCCAGCAATAATCTATCATCGCGCTGTTTTGAAAATTACATTTTTGACATCTTTTCATTCGTTTTCACCTCTCTACGCAGATAAGACATCCCGCTGAAAACTTTTTTGCGTAAAAAAATACAAGCGTCAAAAATCTCTTCGTTCAAAAACCGGATCTAATAATATTTATTGGTTGAGAATATGATTGGTCAAACTGAGATAAAAACAAATGAAATTTGGGGCAAATTAAAATAACTTCTGAGCAAGGTTTCAACATCGGTATATTTGCAATACTCTAAATAGCGAAATAGATTGGAATGGCTGAAACAATATTTACTCAACCCGTAATAATTTTGTCTTGAATAAAAGTAATTTTGTCTCGCATAAAAATTACTTTGTCTTGGATGAAAATTACTTTGTCTCGCATAAAAATTACTTTGTCTCGCATAAAAGTAATTTTGTCACGTATAAAAATTACTTTGTCTCGCATAAAAATTACTTTGTCTCGCATAAAAACTATTTTTATTTTTATTTTTGTAATTTTTACCATTACTGAGCGGTCTAAAAATTGCGTTGCCCGGAAAATAAGAAAGTTGCCCGCGAATAAACGCTAAAAGACGCTAAAAAAAGCGAAAATGATTCAATCTAATTTTCTATTTCGTGTCTTTCGCGTCATTTCGCGGGCA
>JANPDZ010000059.1:0-12668 GCA_031431735.1 Acidobacteriota bacterium
GGCGTTAAGTTAAGCGAAAAATCGTAAAACAGGCTGTTAGCCTGTTTAAATTTCGCGCCGCTAACCTGTTGATAATAAAGAAAAGCCATGGAAACAGACTAACAGTCTGTTTGACGTTTTCTCCTTAACTTAACGCCATTGTGCTTTGCGCCCGCTCTTTTTAGCAATAACTTTATCTCTAACTTTTTATTGGGGCATTACCTTTTTTTGCGTCAAGCAACTTTTTATTGATGTCGAAACATCTTGTAGTCAGAAGTTTTTCATAAACCAGAATCTAAAAAGGAAAATCAAAACAATGAGAATCAAACTTTTTCTCTCTTTAATATTATTGTGCTCGATCTCGTTTCCAGCGCAGATGCGCGTTCCGAAACAGACAAAAACCGTCAAACAAAATCTGCCGAAAGTCGAAAATAACGCGCTCAATCAACTGCCGATCCGGCGCGTAATTTTATATTCAAACGGCGTTTCTTACGTCGAACGGCGCGGAATCGTTTCGGGCGATGCCGAAGTAAATCTCTCGTTCAAACAATCGCAGGTTGACGATGTTTTAAAGTCAATGGTCGTGCTTGATCTCGGACAAGGCAAGATCGGCGCGGTTTCGTATAATTCGTCCGCGCCGGTTTCCGCGAAAATGGCGGAAATTCCCTTTTCGGTTGGTGCTTTGACGGGCGAAGGCGGCGGAATCGCGAGTGTTTTGGCGCAGCTTCAAGGTGCAAAAGTCGCCGTTACTTCATCAAAAGGCGCGGCGACGGGTTCGGTCTTAACGGTCGAACGCAAACAAATCACGACCGATAAAACAACGACCTGGACGAGCGTTTTGGTCATCGCTTCGGAAGCCGGCGAGATTTCGAGCTTTGATCTGAACGATGTCAAAAGCGTCAAATTACTGGACGAAGGAACGCGCAAAGACCTTAACGAATTTGCCAACGCGACGGCTTCGACGCGGCGGCGCGACGCGAAAACGATCACGATCACCTCAAACGGCACCGGACAGCGCGAAATGATCGTCAGCTACACGATCGCCGCGCCGATCTGGAAAACAACCTATCGCGTCGTATTGGACGAAGCCGGAAAACCTTTTTTTCAAGGCTGGGCAATCGTTGATAACGTCAGCGAAGAAGATTGGGAAAATGTCCAACTTTCGCTCGTTTCCGGCTCACCGATTTCGTTTATTCAGCAATTGCAAAAACCTTTCTACCGTTATCGCCCCGTGGTTCCGACTCCAAGCGATTTGCAATTAACACCTCAGGTTTACGAACCACAGAGCGGACTTGTAAATACAACGGATGCAACTTTAGGAAATAATTTCAGTCAGCAACAACTGCAAAACCTTCCATTAAACGGAAGAAGTACTTCGAGCTTATTGAATCTTCAGCCGGGTGTCACAAATGGACAGGTCTCACAGCAAAACAGTTTTGTCGTTGACGGGCAGGAAACCTCTAATTTCCGGGCAGTTACCGGCTCAACTACTGTCAGCGATGCGCTTCAAAATTCCGCCAACAGTTATCAAAACACCACCGTCGGCGAAGAAATCGGTGATTTGTTTGAATATCGAATCGAACAGCCCGTCACGGTATTGCGCGACCGTTCGGCTTTGATCCCGATCATTCAGACAAAGATGGACGGCGAACGCGTGGCTATTTATAATGAAACCGTGCGCCGCGACCGACCGTTTAGCGGCGTGCTTCTTAAAAATATGACGGATTTGACGCTCGAAAGCGGAAGTTTGACGGTGATTGACGGTAACGCTTACGCCGGTGAAGCCTTAATGGATCGCCTTAAAGCCAAAGAACAACGCCTGATTTCGTTCGCGCTTGATTTAGGAACAAATGTTCGGGTTCGCAATAATCAAGACCGTGAACCCGCGAAGATCATCAAAGTGGTCAAGGGCGTTTTTCAGGTGCATTATTTCCAGACTTCCGAAAAACTCTATCAAATCACCAACCAAACCAATCGCCCGAAAGTTCTCTACATCGAATACCCGGTGCAAGACGGCTGGAAATTGTCGGAAGATTCGCCAAAACCAGATTACATAACGCAACGTTATTACCGGTTCCGCGTCGAACTCAAAGGAATGGAGGAAAAAGAGTTAAAAATCAGCGTTCGGCAAGGTTTGTCTGATAATTATCAATTAACATCCTTGAACAAGACCGATTTGTCGCTGTTTGTTTCGCAGAAATACATCAACGAAGAAACCCGCGCCAAGCTCGAAAAACTGATTGATTTAAGAATAAAGATCGCGGAGATCGAAAATAAGATAAATTCGTTTGACGATGAGGTCGAAAAGATCGAAGCCGACCAAAAACGTCTGCGCGAAAATATCGAGGCATTGTCAAAAACGCCCGAAGCGAAAACGCTGATTGCGCGTTACATCGCCAAAGCCGGCGAACAGGAAACGCGGCTCGAAGATATGGATAAGGAACGTAAAACTCTGGAAGCAGAACAAACCCGGCTCGAAAGCGAACTCGCCAACGAAATTCGCGCTTTTACGATCAAGGAATAAACATCCACGAAGTTTCACGCGTTGGGAACACGAAGATTTTTCGCTTTTTTTGACATATTTATCGCCCCTTGTCGGCTCGGATTAAGCAGGTCAACTAAAGTTTTGCAACATAATGCAGAAGCCCGCACGAAGTAAGGGCGCATTTCACACTTACTTCGTGCGTGTTTCCGCAATATCATTATCTTTCAAAATATATGCTGACCTGCTTAAAACAATCGGCAACTTTTTCATACCTTCGTGAAATCTTCGTGAAACTTCGTGGATAATTTCTTTAAAATCTTCTCGACAAATTAAAACCGATCGTCAATCTTCTCGGCTTTAAGACCAAATTGCTCGAATTATAGCGGCTTGTCGTGCTGGTTTGCGTATTTGAAAACGTCAGCGCGAACGAATGTTTGCCGATGTTCCTTTGAATTCCGAATCCGATTGACGGCTCTGACACATTTTTAAATCCGATGACGTTGAAATTACTGTCAAAAATCGTGTCAACGCGTCCGAGTTTGAATCCGATGCGCGGGGCAAAATCAAACAATGCAACGATGTTATGCGTAATCAAAACCGTTGCTCCGAAGCCGAATGACGCGCCGTTGATCGGAAGTTTAAAACTGTTGGCAATCGTCGCCGGCGGAAAATATTGTTCGGGGCGCGGATTAAAACGATGCTGTCCGTTGGCATTCAGATGAACGGCTGGCGAAAAGAACAAATAAACTCGTTTGCCGAGTCTGGCCGACATCATCGCTTGCAGATTGTAGGTGTATTCTTCGGTAAAATTATCGTTGCCTTCGATACTCGCGTAGGTCGTCAGCGCAAACGGGGAATCTTTATCCTGAACAAGCCAATTGTAACCCAAACCGATTTCGATGGTGCGGCAAAGTCCGCGTTGGCAAAGCGGCGAACGGCTCGCGGAAACATAGATTTTATCAGTGATTCCGTAAGTTAAGCCAAACGACGAAACAGAAAAACTATCAAACCCGAGCAGATTTTTTCCGCTCTCGCTAAGCGGATGAATCGGTTGCGAAAAACGATGTGCGAAGAAAAGATTCCAACTGCCTTTGGGGACGCTTTTCGGTGTCGGCACATTTACAATTCGATAGTCATAGGGCTCTTCGCCTTTTTCAAAATCATAGACGCTTTCTTCTTTGTCATCAGATTTGACCTCTGTCTTTTTTTCTTGAGTCTTTGGTTCGACTTTTGCCGTTTCTACTTTCTTTAATGTGTCGGAAGTTTTTTCTTCCTTGGGAGCAGTGATTTGCGCGACCGTTTTTTTGTTGGCATCAATCCGAATCTTCTCACCGTTTGATTCAATATAAATCACGCCCGGCGAATTTTCATCAAATGTCACCTTCATTTGGCTTTTCGGCGTGACGGGTTGGGTTGGTTTTTCAGTTTCTGTTTTTACTTCGGAATCATTTTTAACCGAATTGTTCGCCGTAACCTGATTTTGACTCCAAACACTTGCAAAGCAACCCAAAATCACAAAAGTTGTTTGAAAAAAGGATTTGAAGTTTCTGAAGCTCGCAACATTAAAAGAAACGCCTTTGGTCATAATTGTTTATCCTCATTAACTCAAATTATTAGGGAATAAAAGCAGACGGAACCGGCACATCGCCGGCAATTCCGAATCCGGCTATCAAAATGCCCTGCGTCGAACGATTTACAAACCACGTCGAGGTTGAAGGACGAAAAACCGCAAAATCAAATTTGCCGTCGCCGTCATAGTCGCCCGGAACAGGCACATCGCCCGAAGTTCCGAATGGCACGGAAAAAAAACTGAAATCTTCCGAGCGCAAGACAAACCATTCGCCGGTTGACGGACGGAAAAATGTCGCGTCCGCCTTGCCGTCGCCCGTGTAATCGCCCTGTGCGGGTTTATCTGAACTGTTTCCGAATTGAAAAGCGAGCAAACCGAGTGTGCTGCGCTGAATCCACCATTCCCCGACCGACGGACGATAAATGGCAATATCGCTACGGCCGTCGCCGTCGTAATCGCCTACTGTCGGAACATCACCGGTCGCACCGAATGTCACAATAGTCGTGCCACCCGTGGTCAACGAAATAAACCAGGTCAATGACGAAGGACGAAAAACTGCCGGATCGGTTTTATTGTCGCCGTCATAATCGGCGGGTATCGGAATATCGCCGCTCGTGCCGAACGGAAACGAGAAGAACGAACCATCCTCAGAGCGCAGAATAAACCATTCGCCGGTTGACGGTCGCCAAGTTGCAATGTCGGTTTTGCCGTCGCCAGTAAAGTCACCGGGCACAATTCTATCGCTTGAGTTCCCAAATTGCGCCGCCCGGTTTCCGCCATCTGACGAACGCGAATACCACCATTCTGCCGGAGTCGGACGGAAAATTGAAATGTCGGTTTTACCGTCGCCGTCAAAGTCAAAGGCAACCGGGTCAGCCGGGGCTTGCACCGGCGGTTGAATCGTCGCGGTCGCGGTATAGATCTGATCGCCGTCAGGAGTCCCGTCGTTATTTGCCTGATTTCCGGCGGCGTAAAGCGTGACCGCTCCGAGGTTGGATGGCGGAGCAGTCCAATTGAACGTCCAAAATGCGACGTTCATTTGATTACCAAAGCTGCCGACTAATGTTTGCTCGACATATTTTCGTCCGTCATTCCCGTCCTGAATAAATGAATTTCCGTCCAAAATGGTAAAATTGACTGCCGGCGTAGTTCCGGCGAGGGATGTCAGTTGGAATCCCCAACGCTTGCGCGTCGGATCCGCAGTTTGATGCCGCACCGTGATTGGATAGGTTTGTCCGGGCGTGTAACTTGCCGGAGCGATAATTGTAAATTGGCCGTTACCGGGGTTTGCAATATGACAATTTGTGCAGGTGGTTTCGCCCGGTGCGCCTGTGTTTCCGGGTGGCGGGCCTGAACTGAAAGCCCCGGCGGTATGAACAAAACGATTACTGTTCAACAAACCGAAAATTGCCAAACAGGCAAAAATCAATAAACTTAAGATCTTTATTTTTTTTGTTTTCGTCGCCATACTCTTTTATCCTTTATAAATGTTCGTTTTTTGTCGGACGGACTTTCCCGAAGTAATCAAATTCGTTGAAAAACTGTTTGAAAATGAAAAATGAAAAAATGAACCGATATTTTCATATTCAAAAGTCCCAACCATACATTTTTCTGCAAAATAATTTAGAATTTTGAATGTGAATTGCAATTTCATTACTTTCACACTTCAACAATATTTGGTTTTAAGCAATTATTTGCCTCTAAAACCGCGAATATAATCCATCACTTCACTTATTTCAGCTTCCGTTAAATCGGCTTTGAAACCCGGCATATTTTCGCGTCCGTTAGTGATTACTTTGATACCACGCGCCGTACTGATTGTGCTTTTCGTCAAATCGGTCGCGCCTTTTCTGATGCCTTTTGGTGTCTTTGCCCTGCCGTCTGCAGCGTGACAAGTCGCGCAATTTTGCTGATAAAGAGCCGCTCCGCCACTCTTTGCGCTCACCAAATTACTTTTGGAATTCAGCATTAACAATGTCAGTCCGAACACAATCGCAATCAATATAAATAATGATTTTACAATATTCTTTGACCTCATCTTTGGTTTTCTCCTTCAACTTTCAAACTTCAATTCTCATTAAACTTGAAACCAACGTAAGGATAATTTTGCTGTGAGTTTTTTCCTGTAAAGATTTATAATGAAATTTACGCAAAGCGTATGCCTAAACTTCTGACACTTCGAATAAACAATCACAACAAAAATTAATAAACTTGCCTTTTCTGAAACACAGTGTCAGAAAAAGCAAGTTAAAGACGTACTATTTATTTGTAAGCTATGGGGCAAAAATAATAAAACTTATTCTAAACGTCGTTTTATTTTTGGATTATTTTTGTCTCAAGGCACAAAAAACATTTGCTCAGAACATTTGATGTTTGAGGATTAGAAATTGGCTGAAAATTTGCGGGTTTTAGCCGAAAATTTTGAACGGGTCTTATCTTAAACCTTGATGTAAATTCGTTTTCGATACAAAAGCCACATCAAAAACAGCCAGAACAATATAAAACAGAGAGCAAACATTAGTGATGAAGTTTTGGCATCAGCGAGCGGGACAAAGATCACGTCGTAAATCCAGCCCTGCAAAGAGATTGGTTTGCCTTCCGCGCCCGAAACCTTGATAATGCCCATCATCCGCGCCATCAATCCCGAACCGATAAATAGTGCGAGCGCATTGACACCGAAGATCACGAACGGTTTCGTCCACATTTTGTACCCTTTGATGTCAATCAAATAGTAACAAAAACCCAAAAAGCAAAGCGCGAGACCCGAAGTGTAAAGAACATACGAACTCGTCCAGAGAGCTTTATTAAAAGGGAAAAACGGATTCCAGCACCATCCGGCAACGAGCAAAACCAAGCCGATAAAGAACAAACCGCTGACCTTTTCCAGATCGCTTCGTTTGGTTTTGAGCCAAAGACCTGTCAAAACGCCCGAAATCGTTGTCACAATTGCCGGAATCGTCGAAAGAAGTCCCTCGGGGTCATAAACTTTTGCTTGTTTCCAGATATGATTCAAACCGAAAACCGTGCGGTCAAGATATGCCGCGATATTGCAGGCTTTATCGTCAATCGTCGTTAGATCGCAGCCCGGAACGGGACCGATCATCATAAAAAGCCAGTAAAAAAACAACAGAGCGACGCCGATAATCGCCAGTTGTTTCCAATTCGTATGCAAAAAAATCAGCGATGTTATCAGATAACAAACCGCGATTCTCTGCAAAACGCCGGGAATTCGTAAATTATTGAAATTCGTAAAGACAAGTGGAAAACCCGAAAAATAAAGGATCGCCAGAAAGACTGCCAACGCGCCCAATAAAATCAGCGACTCCTTCGTTTTTCCCGTCAGCCAAAGATACACGACCGTGATTAGCGCGAACATCTCGATAATTTTTGCGAAAAGCGGAATACCTTCATTTGAAAAATCGAAAAGCGGAAATGCCGCCATAAATAAACCGATAAAGAAGATCAAAAATGCACGGCTGATAATTTTGAAATAAACGTCGCGTGTAATGCCTTCTTCGATTCGTTTCCCGAGCGCGAGCGGAATAGCGACGCCGACGATAAAAAGAAAGAACGGGAAAATAAAATCGGTCGGCGTAATGCCGTGCCACGGCGCGTGTTCAAGCGGCGCGTAAATCGCGCCCCACGTTCCAGGATTATTCACCAAAACCATTCCCGCGATAGTCATTCCGCGAAAAACGTCCAACGATACAAGACGAGTTTGCCCCAATTCAGCCGACATATTTTGTTTTCCTTTTTTCTTTAGAAATTGTTGAAGATAAATCGAATATAGACTATAAAGTTGAATTTGTTTAGTCGAAACGTCATAAATACCAGATAACTTTCCAAAATAAAATAACTAGAGCAATTTTTAAGTTTTCTTGGGTTTTGTCTTCGTTCAGAGTCCAAACTTTAGTTTGAAAAACCGCCGCGCTTCGCTGGCGGTTACACGGCTTGTGCGTGGACTCTGAACAAAAACAAAAATACCAGATAATTAAAAAATTGCTCTAATAACTTTGGCATCTTGAAGTTTGTTGAATTTCAGAAATGTAAATATTATCTTTGGTTTCAATGGCTTGATGCTTTACAATTTTTTACAATAAAAAACTAACTTTTTGGCACTTTTCCGCATCAAAAAATTGCCTGCAATTCATTTTCAATATTCGTGTGAGGTAATAATGAGAAGATTCGTCTTATTTTTTTCGGTAGTTTTAAGTTTTAATTTGGTCGGTTTTGCCCAATCGGGAAGAAGAGTTTCGCCTACGCCATCACCAACGCCAAACCAAACAATTTCGCAACAAAGTTCGCAAAACGACAGTGAAAAAACCTATTCAGAATCGAAATCATTGCCGAAACGTGCCGTGTTGCCGCTTCCCAGTATTAGAAATGTTCCAAAAACCGATTCAAAAAAACAATCTCAGACGAAAGACGCGGAAGTTTTGAGCGATTCGGAAGACGATGTCGTCAAGGTTGAAACCAATCTGATCACGATTCCGGTTTCTGTTTTTGACCGAAACGGTCTTTATATTCCGAATTTAGAAAAAGAGAATTTCAAGATCTTTGAAGACGGCAAAGAACAGCCGATCGAATATTTTGCGACGACTGAAAACCCCTTCACCGTTGTTCTATTGCTTGATACGAGTCCTTCGACCGCTTTCAAGATCGAGGAAATTCAAGACGCGGCGATCGCTTTTGTCAATCAATTAAAACCGCAAGACAGTGTGATGGTGATCGAATTTGACGAAAACATACACGTTTTGACCGAAGCGACGCTCGACCGCGCAAAAATTCAAAAAGCAATTCGCAAAGCAGATTTCGGCGGCGGCACATCGCTCTACGACGCGGTTGATTTTTCGCTTCGCAAGCGTCTCGGAAAAATCCCGGGTCGTAAAGCGATCGTGCTTTTCACCGACGGTGTTGATACAACTTCATACAAAACGAATTACGACAGCAGCGTGCGCGAAGCCGAAGAAGCCGATACGACAATTTTTCCGATCTACTACAATACTTTTTTTGATAATCGGCAGCGCAACGGCGGAATCTTTTCACCGTTTCCGCAGACCAATAGTCGCGGCACGTCGAGTCAGGATTACGCAGTCGGCAGACAATATCTGAAAGATCTGGCAGAAAGCACTGGCGGCCGGGTTTTTAACGCCGAAAACACTCCGGGCGGCCTAACGCGAACATTTGAAAGCATCGCCGAAGAATTACGGAGACAATATTCAATTGGTTACATTCCGACCGAAATCGGACAGACCGGGCAAAGAAAAGCAATCAAAGTCCGTGTTAATCGTCCAAAGCTGATAATCAGAGCGCGGGACAGCTACATTGTCGGCGCAACCGATGATACTACGAAAACAAATTCGACAAAATAGTAATCTCTTGGTTTAAAACAAAAGCCTCTTAAGCAGGTGAGCAAACGTTTTGCGACGTTTCGTTTTTCGTTCTGAGTCCCCGCTTTAGCGGGCAACCGCCGCGCTTCGCTGGCGGTGAGCCGCATAAATGCGGGACTCAAAACTTTTCAAAATCCCGCGAAACTTTTGCTCACCTGCTTATACTAAGTTGCACACATAAATAAGCCTTAATTCAACAATCATCGAAGAAAAAAAACTTTTTTCTTGACATTTTTTCTGAATTATTTCACAATCTTCAAACAATTCAACAAATCACTTTCCCAATGTGGAAAGTCATCTTATTCCTATAAAGAGACTTTTTATGCAAAACCGTATAGACGCGACTTTATCTATCGAAGACAAAAACAAAATTTTACAATTTATCCAAGACATTCAAGCCAAATTGCCTTTTTTGGTTGATCTGTCAGCCGCCGAAATTGCTTCGCTCTCGAAAATGGGCGACCGCGGACAGAGTTTTGTCCAAGACGCGATCACGCTTGCCGAACAGGACGACAGTTTTCTGCCGCGTTCGTTTGATGTCGCGGCAATGCGCAAAGACGTTGATCTGCTGCAAGCTCTGCCGCCGATCATGACGGCAGTTTCACGCTTAAAAGAACTGCTCGACGACACCTATATCTTAGCCGGAAGCGATGCTTTCGCGGCGGCGTTGGACGTGTACGGTGCTGCTCAAAAACATGGCAACGGCGCGGCGTTGAGCGAATCTTTAAACAACTTGGGCAAACGCTTCGCCCGCAAGAGTAAACCCAAAACACCCGCCGAACCGCTAAAACCGTAAGCTGTTTCAGTCTTTGAGAGTGGAGTTTGATACTTTGCGGTATCAAACTCCACTCTCTGAGAACGAAACATTGACTTGCAAGTATCAACGATAACTCTGCGAGAGCAATCGCCGATACTTTGAGATTCAACGCCGATACTTTGAGAGCGAACTTTGATTTTCGACGAGTAACCGTTGACACCTCGAAGTGTGAACGCTGATACTTTGAGGCAAAGTGTTCACTCTTGGTAATTCGATTTAGGCTTTTGTCGCCTATATTTGCAAACTAAAACCTGAAAATTCAAAAGTGTTAATTTCATATTCAATAATTTGTTCTCAAGCCCAATCAAACAAAGCTTTACGGATTTGACAGTTAGATGTAGAGATTTTTTATTCTCACTCTGTTTGTTTCTCAGAACAACTAAGTATAAAGTATAAGATGTGAAAAAATCACATCATAGCGTGTTTTTAATGAATTTATGTTAATTAGATTTTCAGTCGAGAATTTTTTGTCGTTTAAGGATAGGGTTATATTTTCAATGATTCCAGGAAGAGGAACATTAAAACCTAATCATAAAACAAAACCAACTAAAGGAATTTCTGTACTAAAAACTTCTGTTATTTTTGGCGCAAATGCTTCTGGCAAATCAAATTTGATAAAGGCAATTGATTTTGGAAAGCAGCTAGTGTTAACAGGAACAAAAGATAGTCAACCAATTGATTTTCAGCATTTTCGATTGGACAATGAAGCTAGATCGAAAAACTCAAGGCTTGAATTTGAGATTCAACATAAAGGGAAAAATTATGCTTATGGGTTTATTTTCAATACTAAAGAAATTGTTGAAGAATGGCTTTTTGAAGTTGATAAGAAAGCAGATACTAAAATCTTCGAGCGAAAGAACTCAGATTTCGACTTGGAATTTTTGATAAATAAAAATCAGGAACCGGAAGAAAGCCAATTTATTAATTTTACTGCTAAAGGAACTCCAAATAATCAGCTATTCTTAAATGAAATAAAAACAAGAAAAGTTAGAGATAATGTTTCTGACATAGAAGATTTGTTGAACGTAATTGATTGGTTCCAGAATGCTTTAACTGTTTTCTATCCGCACTCAAAAGCAAAAGGAATTGAATTTGAGTTAATGTCTAGTGATAATTTGCAAACTTCGTTTGTTGAGTTATTAGCTTATTTTGATACTGGAATTAGTGATATTGGATTTGAGGAAATAGATATTGATAGCGTTGATATACCAAATAAGTTAAAAGAAAAACTCAAAGAAGATCTTTTAAATGAAAAATCAGAAAAGAAATACGCTTTTATCACAAATGTTTCTCGAAATAATTCTTACATAGTCTTAAAAGAAGATGGGAATCTTTCGTTTAGAAAATTAATGACTAAACATAACGTGTATGGCTCAGAAACTCAAGAATTGTTTGAACTGAATGATGAATCAGACGGCACTCAACGCATAATTGATTTCATTCCATTAATAATTGATTTGCTAAAAGGCAATAATGTATTTGTAGTAGATGAAATGGAAAGAAGTTTGCATCCAAATCTTATTTATGATTTGTTTGACCTATTCCTTGAAAAATCCCAAAACATCAATAGTCAGCTAATCGTAGCAAGCCATGAATCTTCACTTTTGACACAAAGACTTTTGAGAAAAGATGAAATTTGGTTTGTCGTAAAAGACAAAAACGGTGCAAGCCATTTACACTCTTTAGAGGAGTATAATATTAGGTTTGATAAAAAAATCAGAAAAGATTATTTATCTGGAAGATATAAAGCTATTCCTCTAATTGGGAATAGAAACAAACTAACCGTATTACCCAACCAATTGTAAATAAAGTATGCCAAGAGAACGTGAAGATTTTATCAGAGAAAGTAATGTTTTTGATGTTGAACAATTATTTATTCTTGCGTATGAAGGAAACAAAACCGAACCTACTTATTTTGAATCATTGAAAAATAATCCAGCTTTCAAGCATGGCATAATTGAACTTATTTCATTAAGAAGACCTGAGGATGATACAAATAGTGCTCCAAGACATATTTTTGAAAAACTAAAAAATGAAACAAAAGACAAATATAACTTTAAAAACTCAGATGAGTTTTGGATGATTATTGATAGGGATAGAAATAGAGATAACATCCCCAAATATTTTGAACTTTGCCAAAACGAAGGTAATTTTTATTTTGCTTTGAGCAATCCCTGTTTTGAACTTTGGCTTTTGCTTCACATTAAGGACTTAAATGAGTATTCTAATGCTGAGTTAGAAGAAATCCATAAAAATCAAAGAGTTAGCAATAATAGAACTTATATTAATAGGACTTTCGCTTAACTAAAATTGCAACGCTGGAATCGTTGGATTTTTCAGTTGTGATTTTAGATAATCCGCAAATAATCCGTTCCTCAATTGATAAACTGTCATCTTCATTTCTTGGGCTTTGACCTTGATCGCCAC
>JANPDZ010000060.1:0-8590 GCA_031431735.1 Acidobacteriota bacterium
TGTGGTTTAGTGAAAAAACAATGTTCTGTAACTGGTTGATTTCAAAGAAACCTAGATTTTCGTAAATCTGTCAATTACTGCAATATAAATAGTTAGCGGATTTTTCAGCCTTTTCAAAATATCGTGCGTAACATGAGTTACTTATTTCAAATAATGTCTAATATCCATCAGCAATCCTGCTCGACCGCAACGGCAAAGTTCTTGTTTTAGACCAAAAACAACTGACGGGCGAAAACTTGCTCGAAACGCTTGATAGAATTTTGCCGCGTTGATATTGGTTAATTGTAAATTTGCTACACGGCAAGATTATCGCTTAAATTTTGATACGGCTTGGTGTTAAAAGCAAGGATTATATTGCCCGCTTCGATTCTTCTTTCGAGAATCGAAGCGGACAACTTACCAATCGGTGTAATTTCGTTCAACCTGAACTTTTCTTTCTTGTAAACGGAAATGCAATCGGCATTAAACCTTGACCAACACGGGTTCGTCCGGCAATTCGTCGAGCCATTGGGTGACTTGCTCGGTTAATTCAGTGCGGGTCACGAAATCATTGGTTGATGGAAA
Organism: Acidobacteriota bacterium; assembly: GCA_031431735.1. GTDB lineage: Bacteria > Acidobacteriota > Blastocatellia > Pyrinomonadales > Pyrinomonadaceae > JAFDVJ01. The sequence goes on from JANPDZ010000060.1 coordinate 565, forward strand.
GCTCGTTTTTAATAGTATCGAGGTCGGCAGTTTTTCAAAGGCTTTTTGCAAGATTATCAGTTCGGCGTTGCTGAGCGGTGGAATTTCTTTGCTGAGTTTGAATATCTCGACCAGGTGCCGGACGGCGGCTTTATATTCTTCGTCCATTGCCCGCGTCCCGAAATGAGTCGTTAATTGCACGATGGTTTCGCGCAATGTCCAGAGAATTTTACGATAGCTTTTTCTGCCCTTTTCGATCGTCTCCTTTAATTTTTGCGGCAGTGCTTCCCATTCGGCGGCTTCCGTCAAATTAAACGAACAAGCGCAGAAAGGATGTGTTTTAAGCATCTCGCGGACATTGAAACGGCAGTCAAGTTCTTTGAACTGGCGGCAGATCTGTTGTGCCTGTCGGCGGTAGCTTTGCGTAAATATCGGCAGATTCGAGAGATTTTCAAATTCCCACCATTCATTGCTCCGGATAATTTCGTCAAACTGTTCCTGTAAGTGATGCGACCTCATCACCAGATCGTGCTTCGCCGAGAAATGTTCGGTAAAGCGCGTGTGAAATAATTGCCAGACATTCTCCATTTCGCGATTCGTCAAGTGGCTTGGGTTATTGGTCGTTTCTTCGAGAATTTCAAACAGTTTTTCGCGCATTTCCTCGATCTTTTCGTCATCTGACATTTCGCAAACTGCCAGATATGTGCGAATTTCGGCGCGCCGTTTAGTTCCGCTGATGAAGTCTTCAAGAATAATCAACTCTTTCGTGCGGATGTAATATTCGTCATCAGAATCGGAAAAAGCATCGGCAATGCGGTGCAAACCCTCGTCTAAAGTGATCGAATCATCGAGAACCGCGTGAACGATCGTCGCGACCGAACCAAAAGTTTTATCAGCCAGCAGCGACAAACGCCAGATCCTGGTGTTTAAGATCTCGTCCGGCAATTCATTAAATCGCTCAAGGATCCGAACTTTCTGCCAATCAAATAACCAATTTTGCAAGCCGTTCCTGATCGGGTCACAATCTTCGGATAGATCTATCGAGTCAATATTTTCAATGCCCGTAAATAATTTCGCCCAAAGCTTCAGGCGTTCGGTCGGGTAAGATGCCGCCGAAGGAATTGCGATGCCTTCGATGTCACCCCAGATGATCTTTAAGTCGAGCGAACGCCGATTGATGCGATCGCCTTTCGTCGTCACAAATTCGATCTGCCGATTGGCAACCAGCGCGGTCAGGATCAAATGCTGGGCTTCACGCACCAATCCGAGCGGTTCGCGTTTGAGATGACGGTAAATCTTACGCAAAGAAACTGTTTCTTCGGCTGAATTTTTAACCATCGACAGGACTTCCTGCGCGAGCGGTAATTTTAAAAGGTTTTCTTCGGTTTCAAGAACATACGAATTGTTGCGGTATGTGACGAGTCCGAGCGGCAGCGCAAAAAGTTCTGCAATCCGCTGGACTTCCACCAGATTTTGACGCGTTCCACTGAAAAGATCGCTGACCATCGAAGAAACTTCGGTCATTCCGAGCGGCTGCGTAAATATTGGATGCGTCGGAAACCGCATTTCAAACATCGGTTCGAGCATCGTCGAAAAAATGCGCGACAAACTTTGCGAATTTCGTGCATCTTCCGTGAAGTTAAAATCAAAGCCTTCGATGACCAATTTTCCGTCGCCGAGGAATATCCGGTTCCAGATCTTCTCGATCGCCAGCGAATGCGCGTGTCCCGCCGCCCGCAGCTGATCGCCGAATTCACTGCGGAGCGTCTCGTCATTTAATAAAACGTGATAGCGCAGAATTGTGTCGATCTCATCCTTTCTGAGCGGCGCGTGCTGCCAATAAACACGCGGAACTCCATCGGAATTTTCGGCCTGCGGCGAAATCTGATTTTCGCCGCTGATGATCACCATCCAATCCGTTACTTCAAGATTGGCAGGCATTGAGGCTAAATCGGTTTCGTCATTTTCCAGATTCCAGCACAAACGTCCGCGCCGCAGCCCGCCGCGCCAAACGATCTGTGAATCCATCCAATTTGCGCTCGGATTGTCTGTTTCGTCGCCGAAAGTCCAATCTGTAAAATGGTCACGCGCAATTTTTCTTAAAATTTTCGGAACATTGTCGGGCGAAACGCCGGCGATCGCCTCGTTCAAAGAATTGTTAAGACTTTCTTTGATACTGACTTTCAGACTATACCTCGTTCCTCTGCCTTCTTCGGCTTTTCGCCAAATTTGATCTGGCAGCGCCGAAACAAAAGTTTCAAGCAGATTTTCAACCATTTGCAAACCGTGGTGCGGATCGTTTTCGTCGAAGATCAACATTGCCGCGCAAATTTCGCCGGCCGTCGTTCCGTCGCCATCCAGCGATAAAAGCAATAAACCTTTGAGAATAAGTTTTGCCTGAAGCCGTTGCATTACCGGAATGCTGCTGACAATTTCGGAATTCAAACGGTCATACGCCGCAAAAGCATCCTGCAAATCTTCTACTTTTCGCAATGCCTGCTCAGTGCAATCGAAAACCTCGTCGAGCGCGATCAACGAATTTGCCGGACGGCCGAGAATTTTGTTTCCTGATTCTGAAGCGAAACCCAGCAGCGCAAATTCGGGTGCATAAAGTCTGATGAACGGCGCGGTTTCCAAAATTATCGGATGAAGCGGATAGAGCGCACTGAACCGCTGTTCGCTCCAACGAAAATTGGGCAAAACTTCTCTGAAATACGAATAGATCTCGTATAGCAACGTTTCTGTCAGGCGGTGTTTCGGGAAAACGTGAGTGTCAACAATTTTGTAGAGATGTTCCTGATCGAGATAATCAATCGAAAAACTACGCGCGATCGCGGCATTCACGCCGTCGGCTCCGGCAATGTCATCGTCGAGCGCAACGCCCACAAACATATTCAGATTTGCCGCTAATTCGGCAATTTCGCCGAGCTGTGCGCCGTCATCACGCGAAACCCGCGTTGCGCGTTCAATAGCTGTATCCGCAATCAGTATAAATGACAGATCGCCCGATTTTTCAACTGCCATTTTGAGCAAATCGGAAATTGAATTGCCCAACTCTGAGACTTTAACCAAAAAGCAGCGCGCAATCGCGTCTTTCAGTTCTTCGATAAACGTCAGTTGAGTTCCGCGACGCACAAAAGCAACCGGATAACGGCGGCGTTTCAATCTCTGCATACTGACCGAAACGTGCTGTTCGGAAATTCTCGAACGAAGTTCGGGCTGCGCCAGAAGCGCGCCGAGTGTTGCCAAAAAATGGCTTTTCCCGACACCGCGATAACCGGCCAAAGCCATCGCTCGTCCGCTTCCCTGGTCAACCTCGATGATCCGGTCGAGCCATTTCGACATCATTTCCGAAGTAGCATCGGTAAAATGATACGCAGCCAGAGTTTCAGCAGGATCGGTAAAAAAATCGTTGAGACTTTTATACGAACGAACTTCGACCAAATCCTTAACTTTTTCGTTTATGCGTTTCATTGTAAAATCTTAACTGATTAGGTCTTGGGACTTTGGTTTTGGGTTTTGGTTTTTATTCAAATTAAAACCGATAGATTCAAAATTCTGAAAAATTAGTGTGTTGGTGAGAAATTCATTGCCAATTTGCTGGTTCTTTCAAAAACCAAAAGCCAAAGACCAAAGACCTAAGCAATTACATAAAATCAGCGGATTCTGAAATGTGTCAGAAGAGGTGTAAGATATCCAGACGGTGCGCCGAAAAAGCTTCCGGCAATTACCACTTTACCAATTTTTAACAATAAAAAAAACAGTTTTATTCAAATTTCGCTTTTTTTTCCAATATTTGTTGAAATAAATCCCTGATTTAACAACTTTCCGTGATTCGAGTGCATCTTACAGACGTTGATTTTACAAACCGGAAAAAGATACAATTCCAATAATCGGCTAAGATAGTTTTTAGGAGATATAAGATATGCGTCAAGGATTTGTCCAAAAGTTTAGTGCATTTTTTCTGATGTTTGCTTTTTTGCTGAGTTCGATCGCGCTTGCGCCTTTGAGTTTGACGGCCCAAACGACCGACGATAAAAGCAAAAAAGAAGACAAGAAAAAACAAGAAAAGCAGACCACTCCGACACCAAATACAAGCAAAACGCTGGCGGTCAACGAAGATCCGACAATGATCGGCAAACGCAACATCAATAGCGGCGGCGATAAATTTTGGGGTTGGCTCGGCGGTTCGCGTGAGAAGGAAATCGCGCTCGGCCGGCAGCTCTCACTGGAAGTTGAGCAGCAGGCAAAACTGGTTGACGATGAAATGGTCACCGAATATATCAACCGCGTCGGACAAAACATTGTTCTTCATTCGGATGCCAAAGTTCCCTTTACCATCAAGGTCATTGACTCGGACGAAGTCAATGCCTTCGCGCTTCCGGGCGGATTCTTTTACGTCAACAAAGGTTTGATCTTAGCCGCCGATAACGAATCGGAACTTGCGGGCGTTATGGCGCACGAAATTGCCCACGTTTGCGCACGTCACGCGATGGAAAATCAAGGCAAAGCGCAAGCGATGAATTACGGTATGCTCGCCGGAATTATTTTCGGCGGCGGCATCGTCAGCACCGTTCTGCAAAATGGCGGCGGTATTCTTGGCGCACTCGGAATGCTGAAATTCTCGCGCGGTGCCGAAGAAGAAGCCGACCGGCTCGGCGTGCAATATCTATACGCTTCGGGTTATGACCCGACCGGAATGGCGACGATGTTTGAAAAACTCGCTTCGCAAAATAAAAAGAAAGCCGGCACGATCCAGAAACTTTTCTCGTCGCACCCGCAATCGCTCGACCGCCGGGACGCAAGTCTCACACTGGTCGCCCGATTCCCTGAAAAAGAAGAATACATCATCAGCACTTCGGAATTTCAGCGCGTCAAAGCGCATCTTCTTCGCATCTCGAATGCGAAAGCCGGTGTTATGAATGATGTTGACGATTCCGATTCCGACAAACCGACACTTAAACGCCGTCAACCCGATGCGGACACAACAACTGATAACCCCGACGATTCGACCAAGGACGAACCCACCAAAGCCCCTGTGCTCAAGCGGCGTAACGAACCGACATCACCGTCGCCTTCGCCGACACCCGATAATTAAAAATTTAACGGTTTTAATTTTGAACACGCCTTGTCTGACCTGCAAGGCGTGTTTTGTTTTGATTATTTACAAAAACAAAGTAATATTCTCCAAGCAACCATCAACACTTCGGGAAATCAATTTTCTTTTTATGGAAAATGCTGAGGAGACCAATCAAACCGATTCCGCCCTGCTTCCTTTTCTAAGATTCGTCGGAGAAAAAGAAATTGATGACGCGCTTTCCGATTTGCTCATTCGGCATATTCAGCCAACTATCGAAAAAACGATTCGCGCCAAACTGCGAGTTTCCTTAAAACCGACAGATTTCAATCAAACCAATCAAGATGCACTCGAACTTTTGAGCGAAGTAAAATTATTACTTGTTTCCGAACTCGGTAAACTGAAATCAAATCACACCGTTAAAACAATTCAAAATCTGCACAGTTACGTTATTTCGGTAACGATCAACGCCTATCGTCAATATCTCCGCAAAAAATATCCTCAGCGCCAGCAATTGAAAAACAAACTACGTTATTTGCTGACACATCACCCGAAATTCGCGCTGTGGGAAAATGAACAAGGTGTGATTTGCAGTTTCAGAGAAAAACGCCAAGCCTTTGCGCCGCCGAATGCAGAAACAATTCAAAAAAACATTGCCGAAATTGTTAATCTGCGCAATCTGCACGATTCGGGGCGAATGATTGATTTGTTGAAAGTCATCTTTGAAGCTGCCAAATCGCCGATCTGTTTCAATGATTTACTGACGATTGTGGCGGAAACGCAAGGCATCAAAGACCGGCGCGAAATATCAGAAACGGAAATTTCCAATCGGTCGGATGCGGTGGTTTCGACGAAGTCTGATATTTTGTCCAAAATCGAACAGCGCGAAATTTTAACCGGCGTTTGGCGTGAAATAGTTGCGTTGCCTGTCCGTCACCGGCTCGCCTTGTTGTTAAACTTAAAGGATAAACAAGGCGATTGTCTGATTCGTTTATTTCCGCTGTTGCGAATTGCCAGCATCAGACAGATCGCCGAAACGCTGGAATTTGCGCCCGAAGTGTTTGCTGTTGTATGGAGTGAATTGCCGTGGGACGATCAAAAAATTTCTGAATATTTAGGTTTGACGCGCCAACAAGTGATAAATTTAAGACAATCGGCGCGATTGCGTCTGATTCGCCAGATGAAATGATTTTTTTTGGCAAATAATCAATTTGGGCAGAAAATTTTCATCAATATAATTAAGAGAAAATGTCAGAACATCTTTTAACCGACGACATCAAAAATTACATAAACCGTCAAATGACACCTGCCGAACTACTCAAGGCAGACGACCATTTAGCCGGCTGCGATTTGTGTTTTCAGCAAATCAACGATTTGCAATTCGCCCGCCGCGCCGCTGATCTGGATTTTCTGAACGCGTCGCCGGACGAATCCGAACATCTTAGTTATGAACAGCTTGAAAATTATGTTGACGAAAAATCGGACATTGTCGGGCGTGAAATCGCCGATGTTCATCTTCAGATTTGCGGCACCTGCAAGCAGGAATTAGACGACTTGTTTGAGATGCGAAAACTGATTGAGGATGATGCCAAAAGCCAAATGTTTGTTCCGCAAAAAGCCGACAAATCAGCCTCAAATCCAATTTGGGATTTTCTTTCGGGCAGATATTTTCTTCGATTCGGATTTGCTGCGCTTGCCGTTTTGCTGGTCGTTTCGCTGGTTGGAGTTTATTGGTTTTTGAAACGCGAAAAGTCAAACGAAATCGCCGTTACTTCGTCGCCGTCAAATATCAATCCGCAAGAAAATAATCAAAACCGGGAGGAAAATCTGCCGACCAATATTCAGCCGAATGCCAATACTAATGCGCTGCGGAATACAAATTCCGAAACAAATCTGCCAAAACCAGTCCCGAATCCAAACGAAATCGAATCGCTTCCGCCGCAATATCAGGCAGAGATTGAGCGCGTTTTAGCCAATGGAAATTTGAATATTCCGCCGGAAATAAAGCAGCTCAACGATCAAGCCGGAAAATTGATGAGCGGCGGAACTGAAACGATTCCGTTTGCACTTTCCAGTCCGTTGGGAAAGATCATTCAAACAAACCGCCCGCGATTTCAATGGCGGACACTTGAAGGAGCAAGCGGCTATATCGTCAATGTCTATGACGACAATTTTAATCAAGTGGCTGTTAGTCCGCAGCTTTCCACGACCAATTGGCAGGTTGACAAACCGCTCATCCGCAACAAAATTTATCTTTGGCAAGTGACGGCGATCAAAGACGGCGAGGAAATAAAATCTCCGACGCGCCCCGCGCCGGATGCAAAATTTAAAGTATTGGACGCCAAAAAGGCGAACGAACTAATTCGTTTAAGCAGCCAATACAAAAACGAGCATTTATTTTTGGGCATTATGTTTGCCAAAGCCGGACTCTTGGATGAAGCGAGACGCGAATTTCAGAAAGAGATCGCCAAAAATCCCAAATCGGAAATAGCGCGGAAACTTTTGCAGAATGTCCGCACAAGATAAACCAAATAAAAAGAATTTGCCCACGCGCACCCACGCGCACATACGAAAAAAGCCAAAAACCATTGATTATTTTTCATTACTGAGCGGTTTAAGCAGGTGAGCATAAGTTTTGCGACATTTTGCTCTTCGTTCAGAGTCCACGCTTCAGCGTGTTTCCGCCAGCGAAGCGCGGCGGAAATTCAAACTAAAGTTTGGACTCTGAACGAAGCAAAATACTTGATTACATATGCTCACCTGCTTAGTTATTGCATACTTGAAAATTATCAAATAGTTTAGATTTTTGCCCACGCGCACATACGAAAGGCACGAAAACAAGAAAAAAGATTTGGCAAAAATGCTTTTTTTTCGAATGTGCGCGTGTGTGCGCGTGGGCAAATTTTCTTAGTTTTCGAAGCCCATGCAATTTTTAGACCGCTCAGTTGAATGGGGATTGTTTTTTTTCAA
>JANPDZ010000061.1:0-1593 GCA_031431735.1 Acidobacteriota bacterium
TGCCGTCGGACGCACGCAGGAAATTCTTTATATGATCCGCGAACTCGAAGACGATAAAAAGATTCCTTCGATGCCGGTGATCGTTGATTCGCCGATGGCGGCGCAGGCGACGCAGGTTTATAACCGTTTTCAGGAAGAACACGACGAAGAATACGCCTCAATTCTGGCGAAAAAAGTTCATCCGTTGCGCACCGATTGGATGAAAACGACTTCGACCCGCGAAGAATCAAAACAGCTCAACGATTTGAAAGGCGCGCGGATCATCATCTCGGCTTCGGGAATGCTGACGGGCGGGCGCGTTCTGCATCACGCGATGCGTGTGTTGCCAAACGAAAACGCGACGATTATTTTCGTCGGCTACCAAGCCGCCGGAACGACCGGACGCCGCGTCCAGAACGGCGACCGCGAAGTCCGCATTATGAAAAACTGGATTCCCGTGCACTGTCACGTCGAAAGAGTTGAAGGCTTTTCCGCGCACGCCGATTGGAAAGCCGTTCTGCGCTGGCTGTCAGGCTTGCCGGGCGCGCCGCAAACCGTTTTCACCACGCACGGCGAACCCGAATCGGCTGATGCGATGGCACAGCATATCCGCGACGAATTCGGCTGGAATGTGGTCGTACCGCAGTATCAGCAAACGATTGAATTGAAATAGAAAGTTGATGTAAATTAGAATTATGACAGCCTTACTGAAAACAAAATACATTTCGCCCGAACAATATTTGGCGATGGAAAGAGAATCGCTCGAAAAGCACGAATATTTTAACGGCGAGATTTTTCAGATGGCTGGTTCGAGTAATCAACATAATTTGATTACGACGAATCTTATAATGTCTTTGGGCAATCAATTAAAAAAGCGTAATTGTCGGGTTTATCCGCCGGATATGCGCGTTCACATTCCAAAAACAGGACTTTTTACCTATCCTGACGTTTCAGTTGTTTGCGGTAAACCGGAATTTTTGCCTGACGAAACTTTAGATACTTTGACCAATCCAATCTTAATTGTCGAAGTTTTATCCGCTTCGACCGAAGGCTACGACAAAGGCGCGAAATTTGATAATTATCGAAGTTTGGAATCTCTGCGCGAATATGTGCTGATTTCGCAAGACGCGAAAAAGATCATTCGTTACACAAAGCAAGCGGACGGAAGCTGGGTTTTGATGGATTTTATCGGTGACAAGACTGAAATTACACTGATTTCTATTGATTGCAAACTCACGATGGACGACATCTACGACAAAGTTGATTTTGAAGAAACTTCCGAAGTAAGTAATGCCTCAATAAAAAGTTACAGATAAAGTTAATGCTAAAAGAGCGGCCGCAGAGCACAATGGGGTTAAGTTAGGACTGGCGCAAGCGGGTGCAATTCCCATTTGTCCCCCTCTAGTATATTCATTAACTTACTCATATTGCAGAGTTTACTGTTTTAATCAAGATTCTAAATTGAGCCAAAACCTCAATTTTTTTTTTAATTCAACAAAACTCCTTTTTTATGATTCCGCTAACTCCTTGATTATCTATCTTTTATGTTTTTATCAAGGGGGGACAAATGGGAATTGCAACCCCCTTTTCTTCTCAAAAATGTTAGCCAACTTT
>JANPDZ010000062.1:0-9049 GCA_031431735.1 Acidobacteriota bacterium
GGATCACTTTTCACTTCCGGATAATTCATCGTCATATTTGAGTTCATCGGCATCGAATTATGATTCATGCCGTTCATATTCATTGACGAATAGTCGTTATTTGAATTTTGAGGGCAGGCCGCGCCAAACATTACGGTGCCAATGATCAGCATCAAACCTGAAACAACTGTCTTTTTCATTTTTTTTAACTCCTTACATCTTCATTTTCTTGTCGGACATATCCATCTTCTCTAACTGCATAACCAGCGCGGCGGCGTGTTTATTAACTTCCGGCGCATCGGGCGTATTTGCCTGTAAAGCCTTTTCGAGAGCGAGAATATGTTCTTTGATCATGGCATTTTCCGCCTTCATCTTCTCCATCATCGGCTTCATCATTGTCATCATTTCCGGCTTCATTTTATCCATGTGCGATTTATGGATATCGTCCATCTTTTCCATACTGCGTTTGATCTCGGCAAAGGCATTTCTTGCAAGATCGGCATCTCCCAATTTGCCGACCGCCGACATATCTCGCAAAGCTTTGGAAAAAGTCATCAAATTGTGCCGATACGCCATCATTACAAGGTGATGCGGACTGTTTTTCATTGCTGCCATATTTATCTTCATGTCCTTTTTCATTTTGTCTTTGTCCATCTTACTGTCTTGTGCGGCGATTCCGCCGACACCTAAAAGAATCGCTAAAACTACGGTCCAAATCACTAACATTTGTTTTTTCATAATTACCTCTAAAAATTTATTCGTTTAACTAAAATTCAGCTTAAACCTGCTCGATCACCCGCCGCAGACGCTCGTTGACTTCGTTTGCCACTTCATTCATCGCCGCGTTTTCTCCGACGACCGAAAGCATCGCGCTCGCGTCAACTGCCGCGACCACCGATTTAGTTTTATCATCGGCTTCATAGACGATGACATTACACGGCAGAAGCAGTCCGATATTGATGTCCTCTTGCAGAGTTTTGTAAGCAAGCGGCGGATTGCACGCGCCCAAGATCACATAGCGGCGAAAATCCACGCCGAGCTTTTCCTTTAGTTTTTCATCCAGACGAATCTCGGAAAGAACGCCGAAACCTTCTTCTTTCAAGGCTTCACGAGTGCGCTCAATTGTTTCGTCAAATGCCGTTTCAACCGTCCTGCTAAAACCATAATCTTTTTTTTCAACTTGTTGCGCTTTCATTTTTTTGCCTCCAAAACCATCAAAATCTCAACCCGTCATTCATCAGACCGGTCATTTCTTCTGCCCGAAAAACATCCAGCCAAGCAGAATGCCGAGACCGAGCGTCAGCAAAGTCGGAATCCACATCCAACCAAACCCGCCGGTCGAGCCTCCTTGTCCCATCATTCCGCCATTCATCATTGTCCCGCCGCCAAAGCCCAGAAAAAGCACAACGACGACGACAAACGCGATAATCAGCGGTGTTTTATTTGATTCGGTCATAATGCGGCCTCCTGTGTAGAAAACTGCGACGGATTCGCATCAAATCTTTCTTTGCACGGGGACGAACAAAAATAAATCGTTTGTCCTTGATATTCGGATTGCCCGGCGGCATCCGCTGCTTCGATCCGCATTCCGCAAACCGGATCTCTGTGTGTTGTTATATCCATAGTGATACACTCCAATAATATCTGTCTTAGGTTAAAGCAACCGTCGTGCCAACAAGAATAATACTCAAAACTCTATCAATTCCGGCACTTAACGAGACATCAAGAATTTCTTTTCCGTGACCAAACGAACCCCTTGAAAGACTGTGAAAATTTTCGCAGTTTTCAGGACTTTATCGCCCGGTACAAAAGCGAATAACTCTGCCTGACTCGTTTCCGATTGATTGACGTATTTTTCGGCTACGTCGTCAAAATCGGTTTTACAAGTTGTTGTCAGTGTGAGTTTATTTGATTCGAAATACTTTGTATGTCGGTTAACGCACAGATAAAAAGAAAGCTGTCGCGTTTTCGGTTAGTTCGCAGTTGCATGTTTATTGCAGAGTAATATTCCGACTAAATATTTATCTGAATCGACGTTTTGACTATTTATCAGGTGTGCGATAGCCCATCCCAATGGCGTTAAGTTAAGGAGAAAACGTAAAACAGACTGTTAGTCTGTTTCCTTTGCAATAATCGAAGTTTCTTTGTTTTCTGCGGTTTAGCTTGCCAACGGTGAAAACAGGCTAACAGGCGCGTTTTACGTTTTATGACGAATTTTCGCTTAACTTAACGCCATTGCCCCAAAGCAACTCTGGTTCATTCCGCGGATTTACGCCGATTAAAGAACTTTGTTATTTCAACGACAATTATCGGTAAGATCACCGACAGCAGGATCACCACAAAATCAGCCGTGGTCGGCGGAACTGTGTCAAGCACTCGCACCAAGGGCGGAAAATAGACAGCAAGCAGTTGTAAACAGATGACGATTGCCGACGCGCCAAAAACATACGGATTGCTAAAAAAGGCGTTAAATGCCGAGCGCGTTTGCGAACGGCAGTTGTAAAGATGTCCGAGTTGACCGCCAACCAGTGACAAGAGCGCGATCGTCCGTGCGTGCGCGCCGGCGCCGTAAATCTGCAATGCCCACAAATAAGCGGCAATCGTAATGACCGCGAGCATCATTCCCTGCCACGAGATCAAGTATAAAAACGGTGCGGACAAGAAACTTTGCTTTGAAGAAACGGGCGGACGATTCATCGTTTCGGGCGAAGGCGGTTCGACCGCCAGCGACAATGCCAGAAAAACATCCGTCACGATATTTATCCAGAGAATTTGCAGAGGAAAAAGCGGCAGCGGAAATCCGGCAACGATCGGAATAAAAATAATAAAGACTTCGCCGAGATTTTTGGAAAACATCAAATGAACGAATTTAGTAATGTTGGCATAGATCGTCCGTCCGCCTTCGATGGCTTTGACAATGGTCGAAAAATTATCGTCCGTCAGGATAATATCGGCAGCTTCCTTGGCGACTTCCGTTCCGCGCATTCCCATCGCGACTCCGATGTCGGCGCGTTTCAGGGCCGGCGCATCATTGACCCCGTCGCCGGTCACGGCAACGATCTCGCCCGTCTTTTGCAGAGCCTCGACGATGCGGAGTTTGTCTTCCGGCGTCACGCGGGCAAAAACGTGGGCTTTACGAGCCATTTCCGCGATTTCCGCGCTGTCGGAATTTTTCAGATCGTCAGAATGCAGGGCAAAAATATCGGTGCCTTTGCTCAAATTCAGTTCGTCGGCAATTGCGTGAGCAGTTTTTATTTGGTCGCCGGTCAGCATAACAACCCGAATTCCCGCCTGCTGCGCCATCCGAATGGCTTCGGCAACACCTTCACGCGGCGGATCGCTCATTCCGGCAAAGCCAAGAAAAGTGTAACCTTCCTCAGTATCGCTCTTTGAATTGACATCAAAATTACTGTTCAGAGGTTTTTCGGCAAAAGCCAAAACCCGTAGCGCACGATTTGCCATCGCATCATTGATCTTAATGAACTCTTCGCGTTTTTCATCGTCGAGGACACTGATCTTGCCGTCTTCGGAAATATATTCGTGTGAATTTGCCAGAACCACTGCGGGCGCGCCTTTCATCGTCGCAAATTGCTTTCCGTCCGTGCCTTCCGAAACTACTATCATCCTTTTAGTGACGGAATCAAACGGAAGTTCAAATAGCTTTTTGTAACTCGATCGTTCATCCTGAACGATCACACCAAAGCGATGGGCGGCAACTAGTGGGGCTGGGCTGAAATAATCCAACATAGAGAATTTGTGTGATATTTCAATCGAACGATAGCAAAGCCATTTAATTATGGACATTTACAGTTCGTCTTTTGATAATTAAAAATGCGAGGTTATTTCCACCAAGCACCACTAGCAAAGCGGTTTCCGTCGGATCTCCGATCGGTTGTTTCCCGTCAGTCGTTTGTGAATCAAACGAAGCCTCGTTGCACAAAACGCTGACGCGCAAAAGCCTCCGCAGATTTTCATCGGGCAAATTTTCTTTTTCTTTGGCGGAAAATTGAACGATCAATTTGCTTGCCAGATGATATTCCTGTACGGTCATCCGGTTTTCGGTCAGCGTTCCCGTCTTATCTGTGCAAATAACCGTCGTACTGCCGAGCGTTTCGACCGCCGAGAGTTTGCGGACGATCGCGCTGCGCCGCGCCATCCGCAAAACGCCGAGGGCTAAGATCAGCGTCGTCACGGCCGGCAGTCCTTCGGGAACGGCAGCGACCGCCAGACTGACCGAAACTTCGAGCATTAACCACCAATCGTCGCCCCTCAAATAACCGGCAATCATAACGACGGCGGCAACTCCCAAAACAATATAAACAAGCCGTTTGCCCAATTCCTCCAACTTTCGTTCAAGCGGAGTTTGCTCGGTTTTCGTTTGGTTGATGAGCTGACCGATACTCCCGATCTCGGTTTGCTTGCCCGTCGCCGTGACGATTGCAATGCCGTGTCCGCGAACGATATTTGTCCCGAGGAAGATCATCGGACGGCGTTCGGCAAGCGGTGCCGATGCCTCGACCGAAGCGATCATTTTTTCGGCCGGCACACTTTCGCCCGTTAAAGCAGATTCGTCGGCGTGTAAATTAACTGCCTCGATGAGCCGTGAATCTGCCGGAACGCGCATTCCTGCCGACAAAATAATAATGTCGCCGGAGACAAGCTCGGCGGCGTCTATCTCTTGTTCGCTTCCCGCACGACGAACTCTTGCAAAGGTATGCGTCGCTTTTCGCAAGGCAACGAGCGAACGTGAAGCCTGCCATTCGATCGCAAATCCGATCACAGCATTGAGAACCAGAACGACCAGAATGGCGATCGCTTCGAGATGGCTTTCAGTGAACCACGCAACGACCGCCGCAAACGCGAGCAGCCAAATAATGATACTTGTAAATTGTCCGAACAAAAGCTGCCACCATCTGCGCCCGGTCGCGGTTTCAAGCACGTTCGCGCCATCGCGGCGCAATTTATCTTTGGCCTCCTGATTCGATAACCCTTTTGAAACATCAACCTTCAGCAAATTTGCAAGCTGCTCAGCTGGATAAGCGTGCGGCGCAAACAAAACAGCGTCATTTGAATTTCCGGCCGCCGATGATTGGATTTTATTTTCTGTTGACATTTTGGTTTTCAAGTAAATATCTCATAAATTTACAAAGTTCGCAGACTTAAAATCGTCCGAATAGGGGTTTTCCTTATTATAATCCTTGCCGCAAACTCTGCGGCAACACATTGAGATAAATAAGATTATTTTATTTTACTACTGTGTGTTTTCGCACAGACAAACTTTCTGAATAATCGTATCCTTTTGTTGAGGTTTTATATATTTCATTGAAAGTGCGTTTGAAAGAATAAATATGAAGTATAAAGAAAACAATCCGCTAGCGGTAAGTAAACTTTTATGTCTGAAACTATTGAATCAAACAGTCCGGTTTCTAACCGCATTCTCGCCGCTTTATCCGTCAGAGCATACCAGAACATGCTTCCCAAAATGGAACGGATAGCTTTAATATTCGCCGAAAACATCTATCAACCGGGCGATATTATTCACCACATTTATTTCCCCGAAAGCGGCATTGTTTCACTGCTCTCCGCCGTCGAACGGCATTCGGCTCTTGAAGTCGGCATCGTCGGAAGCGAAGGAATGGTCGGACTTCCGGTCTTTTTGGGCGTAAAAACTTCAAACACTCTCGCACTCGTACAAGGCGCGGGTTTCGCTTTCAAGATTTCGACGGAAGATTTTCTCGACGAATGCGATCGCGGCAGCGAATTGCCGCATCTTTTGCAACGATTTACACATTCGCTGATGACGCAAATCTCGCAATCGGCAGCGTGTAATCGTTTTCATCAGACCGAATCACGACTGGCGCGCTGGCTTCTGATGACACACGACCGAATGCATCAGGACGAATTTCAAATCACGCAGGAATTTCTCTCAAATATGCTCGGCGTGCGCCGCGAAGCCGTCAACAAATCCGCCACAAATTTCCAACAGCAGCAATTAATTAGCTACAGTCGCGGCAATATGACAATCCTCAATCGAGATGGTTTGGAACAAATTGCTTGCAGTTGCTATCAAATTATCAAAAAAGAATATAATCAGTAGATCCAAATTTCGGATTTCGGATTTCGGATGCGCGGATTATTAATCAACCCAAATCTTGGACTTTTGCCGAATTTTAGATGTTTCTTCCGATAATTGGCGGATTTTTCTCTTTCAATTGTTTTCAATGTCTAAATTAACCTGAGTCTTGAGTTGGAAATTAGAAAGAAAATGTGACGCAGATTTTCGCGGATTTTCGCGGATTTTCGCGGATTTGTTGAAAATATTTTTTAATTCGCCGAAAGTTAATTAAAACAATCCGCGAAAATCCGCAAAATCGGCGTTTATCCGCGTCCCATTTCTTCTTTGATTTCAACTCAATACTCAGGTTAAACTATCGTTATAAGTTATTTTTTACACATTCCTAAATCTCTTTTATTAAGAATTATTTGATTGATGTCAATATTGATTGCAGAAGATAACAAGGCGCAACGCCAATATTTAAGTGAACTGCTGACGCGCGAATTTTCCGCACACACGCCGATAATTGAAGCCGCCGATGGAGAAAACGCGCTTCAATTGACAATTGAACATCGTCCGTTGCTTTGTATTCTCGATATTCAGATGCCGCATCTTTCGGGCGTGAAAACCGCGAAAATGATTTGGCGCGAATTGCCGCAAACGCGGATTATTTTCTGGACGCAGTTTCCGCACGAGATTTATATCAATGAAATTCGCAAAATCGTTCGTTCGATCAAGCCGCGGCCAACTTACGGTTTCGTACATAAAAACAATCCCGAATCGAGATTTCTGCGTTTTGTCGCCGCAGTTTTGAAAGACGGCGCGGATATGATTGATCCGGCTTTTAAGGATTCTTTTCAACGTCCGCTATTAACCGAGTTTGAAGCCGAAGCCTTGCGTTATCTTGCGCTCGGGCTTTCAAATTGGGCGATTGCCAGAAAATGCAGTTTGAGTTTGCGCGGCGTTGAAAGTCGTTTGGCGACGCTTTACGATAAACTTTTGAACGAAAATTCAAGAGGAACGGTTAATCACTCTTACGATAAGCTCGCCTACAATCCGCGCACCCACGCCTTTTGCGCAGCCTTGAAACGCGGTCTGATTAACACGGACGAAATCGAAAAAGCCGAAGCCGATATGGCCGAATGGCTGAGACGCGACCGCATTCGATTTCAAGAACAAAATCCAACCACAAATAAAAAGGATGAAAGCGAATAATAAAATTTCCGGGGACAAATTCAATGCTTCGTAAATTAAATTTACCGATATTTTTTAACGCAGAGGGCGCCGAAGAACGCAGAGAGGAGATTTTTAACGATCATCCTGTAAATTTAAGTATTTGTAAAAACTCTGCGCCCTCTGCGCTCTCTGCGTTTATTTCAAAAAACTTATTTTACAGTGTATTCAAGTTGCCTCTTTCACCGTTTAAAATTATTCGCATTTTTCGATTTTTCTTTTCGATTATCTGTTTTCTGCTGTTAATCTCGATTGCCGATTCGCAGGAAGTTCCGCAACCGCTAAACTTTCATCAATGGGGCGCAGTAACACTTTTTAACGGTTTGCCGTCGGAAAATGTCCGGGCTATTGCTCAAACTCCCGACGGTATTTTATGGTTTGGAACACAAAACGGTCTGACGCGTTTCGACGGACGGCGCGTGGAGAATGTTATTTTAGAAGGTTTGCCGTCAGGTCGGATTCTCGCGCTCCAAATTGGTTTAGACGGGACGCTTTGGATTGGCACAGAAACGGGTGCCGGAAGATTTACAAACAATAAATTCGCGCCGGTAATCGAAACACTCGGCAAACCGATTTCAGCGATATTAACCGGTGAAAAAGGCACTTTAGTCAGTCCCGAGACGATTTTCAATTTTCAAAAGAACCCCGACGATTCGCTTGAAATAATCCAATCCGCCGCGCTCAATGTGCAATTTACCGATGTTGCGCGGACGTTTGACGGAAAACTTTTTTTCGGCTCGCGCGGACACGGAATCCTGGTCGAAGAAAATAATGGGATTTTTGAAGTGCCAAGCCGTCCGCGGCCATTTTTCGTTAACGCCCTGCACCGCGACAAAAACGCAAATTTATGGTTTGGCGCAAAAGCCGATGAAACCTCCAGCGGACTTTTTTTTGCAGCGGATATTTCGCGCCCCGAACGCATCGGCGAGAACGTCGGAGAAGTGACGGCAATTACCGAAACCGAATCGGGCGATTTGTGGATCGGCACGGAAAAAAACGGTTTGTTTCATTTTCGTGATCGCCGTCAGCTTGAACATTACACATTTGAAAACACCGCCGGCGGACTTCGTTCAAATACGATTTACACGCTTTTCGTTGACCGCGAATCGGTTGTTTGGATTGGCACGAATCGCGGCGTTTGTCGGTTCGATCCTTCAAGCCCTGCTAATCAAGTCATCGCCGAAAGCGGAAACAGCAATTTTGTACGGACGCTTTACAAATCGAGCGGCAATCAAATTTTTGCGGGAACAAATCGCGGATTGTTCATTCAATCCGAAGGAAATTGGAAGGAAGCGGAAAATTTCACATCAAAAGTCGTTTATAACATCGCCGAAAATTCTTCAAAACAACTTTTAATCAGCACCTCAAACGGTCTATATAGTTTTGACGGCAAACAGATTATAGCGGGCGATACACGCTCGACCGTCAATTTCAAAGGCAAAACATATGCAGCGATTTTTGGGCGCGGCGTTTTGCAAATCGAAAATCAGACGCAGATTTCCGATAATGATTCACCGACTGCGCTTTACACCGATGATGTAAATTTGTGGATCGGCACGGCAAAAGACGGCATTTTCATCTTCGACGGCAACCAGATCAGACAGGAAAAATCGCTCGAAAATTTGCGCGGCGCGGCGATTCGTAAGATCTTCAAACAGGGCGAAAATACGTTTTGGTTTTCGGGTGAGAATGGACTTTTTCGTTTCGAAAACGGAGAATTACACACTATTATTGCGAATCAGGATGTTTGGGACGTTGCGATAAACGGCGCGGACATCTGGG
>JANPDZ010000063.1:0-1623 GCA_031431735.1 Acidobacteriota bacterium
TCCCGCAGGCTTCGCACCCCGTCGTTACCAACGACGCACGCTGCGGTAGGGTACTGTTGGGAGAACAACAGGTGATGTCAGGAAATTCCCGCATCACAGCTAACTCCGCGACCTCGTGTCGCACCTACTTTGTTAGATCAAAAATTCAGTCTGGCTTTAGCTGAACAATACGTATATGATGCTCGTTCACACCCATTATTTCTGCCAATTGGGCGAATTTATCGGCAGTAACGTTTGGCTTTCGGAGCGTGTTTTCAACAAAAAGTTGATCTAACAAAGTAGAATTAGGAAACTGTCGAAATGTGGTGGTGACTGATAATTTCTGATGTCGGTTGGAGTTAATATTTGGATGGTTGACATAAATTATTTTCTGCCCGAAAAATTTTCGGATTATTAAAACAACTAAAATTTTGCTAAATGAATCAAATAACCTGTGTTGCAATATGTAACACAATACTATAATATTGAAAAGGAGTAAGGTAATATTTATGGCTATGACAGTAATCCGAAATTCAAAAAGTGAAAACATCCATTTTCGTGTTTCGCCGAATGAAAAAGAAATCATCGAAAAAGCGGTGGTTGTTTCAGGTCAAAGTCTAACCGATTTTGCAACTCGTTCGTTGCTTAATTCTGCCAATGAAATTTTGGAGCGGGAATATGTGACGACTCTCTCTAATCGAGATAGAGATCGGCTGCTGGCGATGCTTGATGCTGATGACGAACCAAATGAGGCTCTGCGGCAAGCGGCAGAAATTCATAATCAGCTTATTACAGAATAATTGTGTATAAAATAGAATCACTCAACCAGGAGCATCTGATTGCCGATTTTGATTGCGGCGATGAGAAGGAAAACAAATTTCTCAAAGAATTTGCCCTGCAAAACAGCAAAGGCGGATTAGGTCGCACATATGTTGCGGTTAATCCGGCAGAAGTTGGGCGAGTTTACGGCTATTACACAATTTCGAGTAGTGCGGTCAAATTTGAGAGTTTGCCGCCTTCCAAACATTTACCACGTTACCCGCTTCCGGCAATTCTGATTGGAAAACTTGCCATTGATAAAACCGCACAAAAACAAGGTCTTGGAACCGCCCTTTTATTTAACGCCTTAAAACGTGCAACCACAGTTGCCGAAGAGATAGACGTTTTTTTAATCGAAATCAAGGCTGTTAATGAAAGAGCTAAAAATCTCTATGTAAAAATCGGTTTTCTCGAAATGTTGGATGAGCCGATGAAATTATATCTCGGAATTAAAAAAGTTCGCGGGCTTTTGACCGAATTTGAAAACAAGAAAAAGTAGTTCCTCATTACACTCACTACAAAAAGTATCTATTGTCAAGAGTCAATAATTCAAAGTATAATAAAACCGTGAACCGCACGCCGTCAAACTGCGCCAACCCGTCGAGAGTCGCCATTCACAGATAACCGTCGTCAGTTTGTGTGATTCCGTAAGCCGCTTGTAATCGTAATTTTCACTTTTTGAATCTGATTATTATCAGACGTAAGTTTGAAATTCCAAATAATGAGTCCACTCCGAAAACCCTTGTTTGATAGAAAAATCGTTCAATCGCTGAATTTGTAGTTTTGTAAGTTATTGAAAACAAAGAATCTCAAAAATGATAAAAT
>JANPDZ010000064.1:0-15394 GCA_031431735.1 Acidobacteriota bacterium
ACTCAAACTGTAACCATCAATATCGCCAGTGCGTTGGGAGCGCAATCTCCGCAAATGCGTAGTTTCGTTCTCGGTCAGCCTGTCGGCATCACTCAAAACTTCGACGGCGTTACTCCTCCGGCGCTTCCGGCTGGTTGGACAACAACGCAGGATGTCGGAACGGCGATTACGTGGGCAACGACCGCAACCGGTCCGAGTTCAGCTCCTAATTCGGCATTTGCCAACGATCCGGCAACTGTTAATATGTCGTCTTTGGTTAGTCCGAGTGTGGCGATTTCGTCAACCAGCGCACAATTGAAATTCAAGAACAAATACATTACCGAACCCACATTTGACGGAATGGTTCTTGAAATGGCGATTGGCGCAGGTGCTTTCCAGGACATCATCACAGCCGGCGGTTCGTTTGTGAGCAACGGCTACAACGCGACGATTTCAAGCGCGTTTATGAGTCCGATTGCCGGACGAATGGCTTGGGCGGGAACATCTGCGGGCGGCTATCTTGACACAGTTGTCAATATTCCCGCAGCGGCAAATGGTCAAAATGTCCAGTTCAGATGGCGCATGGCATCGGATAATTCGGTCGCGGCAACCGGTGTTAATATTGATGATGTTCAAATCATCAGTAGCTTCAATTGTGTGGTAGTCAATACGGTTAAATCACGCGCTGACTTTGACAACGACGGCAAAACCGATCTTTCGGTCTTCCGTCCGTCAGAAGGCAACTGGTATCTCAATCGTTCGACTGCCGGATTCTCGGTTATCAACTGGGGACTCGCAGCCGATGTTCTGACACCGGGCGACTACGACGGTGACGGCAAGGCTGATACGGCGATCTTCCGCGCCAATGCCGATAGTTCACAACCCGACTTCTATGTCCTGAACAGCAACGGCTTTGTAGTTTCAGGTGCATCGTGGGGTGTCGCAGGTGATATTCCGGTCGTGGCTGACTACGACGGCGACAGCAAGACTGACATTGCGGTCTTCCGACCATCAAGCAATACCTGGTTTATCCTGAAGAGCGGCGGCGGAATAACAATCACTGTCTTCGGACAAGCCGGTGATGTTCCGGTCGCGGGCGATTTTGACGGCGACGGCAAAGGCGACCTGACCGTCTATCGTTCAGGAACCTGGATGAGCCAGCTTTCAGCCGGCGGCACGTCGAGTAACGCACTCGGTGCAGCAGGCGACATTCTTGTTCCGGCTGACTACAGTGGCGATAACAAAGACGATATTGCCGTGTTCCGTCCGAGCACCGGACAATGGTTTGTCCGTAACAGCACCGGCGGCGCGGTCACGATCACCCTTTGGGGAACATCGGGCGACGTTCCGGTTCCGGGAGACTATGACGGTGACGGTAAAGACGATCTGGCAATTTACCGTAACGGTCAATGGTGGCTGCTCCGTTCAACCGCCGGAGTTTCTGTCCAGAACTTCGGTGTCTCAACGGATAAAGCTATCCCGAGAGCTTACGTTCCGTAATTTAGGCGGAAACCGGATTTATTTCCACAATCTTTCCGGTTTCTTTAATTTTCAGGCTGACTGTTAAAGATTTTCTTTGACTGTCAGCCTTTTTTTTTTAGTGATGGATTACTAAAAAATGTAATGCCTCAGTGATAAGTTATTCTCGCAGTAATCGAAAACTTTATGACTGGAGCGCGAGCATCCTTGGTTGCCATGAGCGTGGCTTAGGCGCGAAAAGGGCCTTCGCTAACAAAAATCAAGACCGTCAGCAAAGGGTATTTTCGCCTTTTCAGGCTCAGGCAAGCAGGGATGCTCGCGCTCCAGTCTTGAGGCTTTCGGTTACTATGAAAAGAACTTATCACTAGAGGAATTACCTGACGGGTAAAGATTTTCTTTGACCGCCGGCCTTTTTCTTTGTTAAATTTTAAAGAGGCGCGTTTCTGCCGGAAAAAAAGAACCTCGGTTTGATTGCCTTTTGCCCTCTTTATCAATAAAATCAATAGACACCAAATTCCCAATTGTCCGAACTTTTTATGCTTGAAACTGTCAGAGAATTTGTATCTTTAGCCGTCAAAGAAGAACCGACGGAGATCATTCCGCTACTACAACCCGATATAAATCCTTTTTTTAACCGCGAACTGAGTTGGCTCGAATTTAATCGCCGTGTCCTTAATGAAGCGTTGGACGAATCGAATCCGCTGCTCGAACGGCTCAAATTTCTGGCGATCTTTTCGACCAACCTCGACGAATTTTTTATGATTCGCGTTTCGGGTTTGAAGGAACAAATTGCCGAAGACGTGAATAATCTCTCGCGTGACGGACTTTCGCCTGCCACCCAACTGCGGGAAATCCGCGATCGTCTGCGTCCGATGCTCGCCGAACAAATGGCGTGTCTGAACGAAGACATTCTGCCGAATCTGGCGGCACAAGGCATCAAGATTTATTCATATCAGGACTTGAACAAATCCGAAAAGAAACGACTTGACGAATATTTTCATAAAAAGATCTTTCCCGTACTGACACCGCAAGCCGTTGATGTCAGCCATCCGTTTCCGTTTGTTTCAAACATGAGCCTGAATCTCGGTTTGATCGTTGA
The DNA here is from genome assembly GCA_031431735.1 of Acidobacteriota bacterium. Classification (GTDB taxonomy): domain Bacteria; phylum Acidobacteriota; class Blastocatellia; order Pyrinomonadales; family Pyrinomonadaceae; genus JAFDVJ01. The sequence continues at coordinate 2,558 of JANPDZ010000064.1, forward strand.
ACCTGAAGAGAATTTTCCGCTCAACAAACTCGGACATCTTTTCACGAACCGCCGCTTTGCGCGTATCAAGTTGCCGCCGAATGTTTCGCGGCTGATTCCGATTGATGACAGCGAATCGCGTTTCGTGCTGCTCGGCGAACTCGTTTCCGCCAACGTCGCCTCGCTTTTTCCGAATATGAAAACGGGCGCACCGTGTCTTTTCCGCGTCACGCGTGATGCCGACATCGAGATCCGCGAAGACGAAGCCGGCGACATTCTGCGCACGATCGAGCTTGAGCTTCATCACCAAAAACGTTTCAGCTTTCCCGTCCGGATGGAAGTCGCGGCTTCGATGCCTGACGAAATGGTTACATATCTGGCTGGTTCGATCGGGCTCACCGAACACGATATTTTTCGCGTTGAGGGATTTTTGAACATACCAGATCTGATGCGTTTTTATTCGCTCGACCGCCCCGAACTAAAAGACAAACCGATTTCCTATTCGATTCCCGCGTCCATCAAACGCAAGGAAAATATCTTTGAGACATTAAAGGAAAGAGACATCCTTCTGCATCATCCATACACGGCTTACAGCACCGTCACCGATTTTATCAACGCCGCCGCCGAAGACGAACAGGTTTTGGCAATAAAAATTTGTCTTTACCGCGCCGGCAAAGATTCGCCCGTCATCAAATCACTGGTCAAGGCGAGTCGCAACGGCAAACAGGTTGCCGCGCTCGTCGAACTCAAGGCGCGTTTTGATGAAGAAAACAATATCGAGTGGGCGCGCCGCCTTGAAGCCGAAGGCGTTCACGTCGTTTACGGAATGCGCGGAATGAAAACGCATTCAAAAGTCGCGCTCATCGTCCGCAGCGAAGCGGGCGAACTGCGCCGCTATGTCCATATTGCGACCGGCAATTATAATCCGACGACTTCGCGCATTTATACCGATCTCGGCTTACTGACCAGCGACCCGGAAATCGGGGCGGACGCGACCGATCTGTTTAATTTTCTGACCGGTTATTCGTATCAGGACGAGTTTCGACAATTGATGATCGCTCCCATCAATCTGCGCGAGAAAATGATCGAATTGATCCGGCGCGAATCCGAAAACAAGAAAAACGGCAAAGAAGCGCGGATCATCGTCAAGATCAACTCTCTGACCGACGACAAGATCATCGCCGCGCTTTACCGCGCTTCACAGACGGGCGTGAAAATTGATTTGATCGTACGTGGAATCTGCACTCTGCGCCCGCAGATTGAAGGTCTTTCGGAAAATATCCGTATCATTTCAATCGTCGGACGCTTTCTTGAACACAGCCGCGTTTTCTATTTTGCGAATGACGGCAGCGAAGAAATCTACATCGGCAGCGCAGATTGGATGCACCGCAATCTCGACCGAAGGGTCGAAGCCATCGTGCCGATCAGGGACGCAAAACTCAAACAATATCTTAAGGAAGAAATTCTCGCTGCGTATTTACAGGATAATGTCAACGCTTCCGTTCTGCAACCCGACGGAACTTACGAAAAAATCAGCGTCTCGGAGGGCGAAATCGAATTCGATTCGCAAATGTATTTCGTCGGACAGGAGATTTAAATACAAAAATAACAGGCAGAGATTTGTAATGCCTCAGTAAAAAGTTAGGAATTCACATTTTGACAAATGCGGGCGCAGAGCGCACCTTCCTGACCTCAAATTTGCTGTCAATTGCTTGATATTCCTTTATCTTTTCTCAAATTAAAGGTAAAAAAGACCTGATCAAACCATTTACAGGTCTGGAAGGTGCGCTCTCTCGCCCGCTCTTTTAGCACAGATTTTATCTGTAACTTTTTACTGACGCATTACCCGATATTTCGGCAAATATTGACTTTCTTTTCCATAAAGCATAAATTTTAAACATCAGGCAAAATTCTTAGACTTTCGCCGCTTCCAGTTCGTCAAACAATTTGATAGATCTTTTCCCTTTAAGGAGTAAAAATAGAATGAGATTCCCGGTTCGTAAGTTGGTTTATACGAAATTGACCGTCATTTTCGCGGCAATTTTGGTCGTTTTCGGAATTCTGTTGTTTTCAAACAAATATGAAAAGGTCAGTGCCTCGGCATCAGGTCCGTCGGCTTCGCATACAAACGCGCCGGGCGAAGATAATTGCGCGGCTTGCCACGCTGATTTTGCGGTCAACAGCGGCACAGGAAGCGTTTCGATCTCGTCGCTGCCGGCAAATTATCTGGCAAATCAGCAAGTTTCGATAACCGTCACAACGGCCCAATCAGACGCGACAATTTACGGATTTCAACTAACCGCGATTGATTCCCAAGGAAAAAAAGTCGGCACTTACACGCTGCCAACGCAAAATCCGGCAAAAATGCAATTGATTGACGGAATCGTCGGCGGCAATCAGCGGCAATACGTCGAACATACGGTTGACGGGATTATTCCGACACAGTTCGGCTCGAATTCGTGGACTTTTACCTGGAATGCACCAAATCGCCGCGTCGGAAAAGTAAGTTTTTATGTCGCGGGAAATGCTTCCAACAGCGACGGTCAAGTGTCGGGCGACTATATTTACACGGCAACGAAAAGCACTCTTTCGGGAAGCGCATTGGCCAATTTCGACACTGACGGCAAAAGCGATTTTTCGGTTTTCCGACCGTCAACCGGCGTTTGGTATGCACTCAACAGCACCGACGGAGGTTTTCAGGCATTGGCGTTCGGCACAAATGGCGACCGCATTGCGCCGGGCGATTATGACGGCGATGGCAAAACCGATTTCGCCGTCTGGCGACCGTCAACGGGCGTTTGGTATGTCCAAAAAAGCACGGGCGGTTATCTGATCACACAATTCGGCTCAACCGGCGACATTCCCGTGCCGGGCGATTACGACGGCGACGGCAAATCCGATGTCGCTGTTTTTCGTCCGTCAACCGGTGTTTGGTATATTTATCGCAGTTCCGACGGAAACTACGACATTCGCCAATTCGGCATCAGCACCGATAAGATCGCGCAAGGCGATTACGACGCGGACGGCATAACCGACATCGCCGTTTTTCGTCCGTCAAACGGCGTTTGGTATGTCTGGAAAAGCACCGACAACAGTTTTATATTTTTTAACTTCGGTATCAGCGAGGACAAACCCGCGCAAGCCGATTATGACGGCGACGGCAAAACCGACTTTGCGGTTTTCCGTCCGTCAAACGGCGTTTGGTATGTTCAACGGACGACTGCCGGATTCGGCTCGATCCAATTTGGCACAAACGGCGACAAACCCGTTCCCGCCGATTATGACGGCGACGGTCTGGCGGATTTTGCCGTGTACCGCAACGGCGTTTGGTATGCTTTCAGGAGTTCCGACTTCGGTGTTTCAATCGCATCGTTCGGTCTCGCGGGCGATGTGCCGGTACCGAGCGGCTATCTCGCCGAATAATTTTCTTTACAAACATAACAAAAGCCCAGGTTTATCGAAAACTTGGGCTTTTTTTGATTACTTTAAGAACATGTAAAAAATAACTTAAGCAGGTCAGCATATATTCTGTGACATAATGACATTGCGGAAACCCGCTACGCTCGTAAGTGTGTTTCGCGCCCTTACGAGCGTAGCGGGCTTGCGGCATTATGTTACAAAACTTTTACTCATCTGCTTAGATTAACGGGCAATGCGGTCATTGCACAGCTACTAAACGATCAAGTTTTTTAACTTTTATAAATTATTAACAGGTGAACATAAATTTCAAGGTATTTTGTTTTCGTTCAGATTACACGCTTGCGGCGTGTTCCCGCGAGGCGCAAGCGCGGCGGGGATTCTAAGGGCGTTCCGCGTTTGGACTCTGAACGAAGCAAATTGTCGCCAAACGGATGTTCACCTGCGTATTGCAGCAATTTTTAAGTTTTCTGGTGTTTTGAATACTTTCCGGCAAAGGCTCTTTGCATTTATTTGTTATTTCAAATTTCAAATTTCAAATTTGAAAAACACCAGATAATTTAAAAATTGCACTACTTATTTCCATGTTCCTTAACCAATTTAGCCCTCACCGGGTCCCGGCGTCGGCGTCGGCGTTGGTGTTGGCGGCGTCGGCGTCGGCGTTGGTGTTGGCGGCGTCGGCGTTACTGTCGGCGTTGCCGTCGGTATTGGTGTTACCGTCGGTATTGGTGTTGGTGTTGCCGTCGGCGGCGGCGGTGTCGGTGTAATGACCGGTGTCGGTCCGGGATTCGGCAAATCCGTGTTGCCCTGCGAATCACGCGGAACGAGTGCCTCGCCAAATTGAATGTTGCGAACGCCGACCTGTGTCCGGCCTTCGACTTGCTGATACTCTCCGTCCTGCAACGGATACGCGGTTCTCACCGTGATGCTCGGTTCAATCGTTCTGACACTTGCAGCTTCGTCTAAATCAATATCGTCTTTCGGCTGACCTAGGATAGTTGCCGAACTATCCGGCTTCAAAACATATCGAAGCTGTAAATCTGTCAGATGTTCAGCAATCACACTGTCAATAAATCCGGCACTTTTAACACCAAAAACACGGCGCGTCAACCTGCCTTCGGCATCCACGAAATACTGAATGATCTGAACTCTCTGTAAAGTTGTCGGATAGGTTCCAAGATTTGTGACCGAGCCAAGTTGTCCCGTCGAACCTGTCCGGTTAAGTCCATACGTGTCGCCGTTGTCCCAACTGATTTTGTTGCCCCCCGGATTGACATTCGTCACCGTGCCGAAAAATCCGGCAACTCCGTTTGAAATAAAATAAATCTCGTTTATCGAAAAATCTCCGATTCGCGCTGCCGGAATATTGATCGTCCCGGCATTGTAATTAACATCCGCAACCGCCAGATTAATCGCCGAAAAGCTCGCATCTCTGCTCAAAAGCGATATTCTGTCAGTTCGTTCAAGCACATTTATCGCCGGGTTTGCAAATCGAACTGCCGTTCCGGCCGGCACATTGTTATCGGAAATAACTAATCCCGGATTGACATATCCTCTGCTACCCGGGTCTAAGGTCGAGGTCGAACGCGCTGTCAGATTTTGGGTGGCAAAACTCGTCGGAAGCCAGATGCTTGCCAAACCTTTTAAGCCATCGCCCGCCACCAGAAGATCACGGGCGATGTATTCCTGAGCGTTGCGGAGTCCTTGCGTCGCGGAAGTCATCTCAAAATTGGCGTTGGCGGTCGTGATCGCTCCGCGCATCAACGAAAAAACCGCAGCGAGAATGATCAGAGTCAGCACCATCACGATGAGCAGTTCCATCAGTGAAAATCCCTTTTGATTATTTTTTTCCTTCTGATTTTTCATATCTTTAGAATTCCGGATACAGTGTTTTTTTTGGAATCTGAAATCTATCTCAGACTTTGACGAAACCCGGTTGATTGAACATATTGAAAAAACGGCGTTCCGGGCGGCAATTTATTTGGTGTCAGAAATGTACCGTCAAAACTCCAGTTACGGCGCGGCGGCATATAATTAACCGAAGTATCGTTTTCCCAGTTTGAAAGTGCCTGTGTCGAACGGAAAAGCGGAACGAACGAACCCGTATAACTCCACGCATTGACTGTGCCGTTAAGATTCCAGGTTTCCTGAAAACGCGGATAATTGATAATTCCTCCGTTACGCCGCAAACCTGTCGCATCTCTGCCGGGCGTTGCCGTCAAACTCGAAAGCGTCGTACCGGCAATGATTCCGGCACGAACCGCCGTGCCTTCGATGGTCGAAGCACCTTCGTCCGCCATTCGGTAAGCCTCGCCGCCAAGACCTCGGGCATTGCCGCTACCTTCCGGGTAAAGTGCGCTAGACGCGTCAAACCAGGTTCGGGAAAGCGGGAAAAATGCGTCGCACACGATGGACGACGGCACTTGCGCGCCCAAGTAGCCGCCGTCATTCAAGGTCGAACCGGCGACCGGAATACTGCTGACACCGGTCGTGTTGAAATTTCCCCAGATATAAACCATATTTTCCGACGAAATCGTGATGCCTTTGGTCGGCGACAGTTTGCCGGACGCCGCCGTTGTGCTTAATGTTTCGCCGTCAAAAAGCCGGACGCCTCGACGAAAATAAGTATTGGCGTTAAAGGTGCTTAATATCGTGTTGGCGCGTGTCAGACGGCTGGCAACCGGTAAGTTTCTCGGCGAAGGCGCACAGCAAATTGTTCCCGAATCGGGCAATTCTAAAGTGTCTTTCTGCAAAGTTCCTTTTTTGCTCGTGCCGCCGACATTCCAGCCGAAATCAATCACATCTTCGCCCGCATCCAATGTTCCATTCGGACCGTAAATATCCTCGTTATCAACAATTCCGTTGGTACTTGCAAAAGAAGTTCCATTCGCCAGATACTCCGCTTTGACGCGGTCGCCGCGGCGATCTGAAACATACACCACATAGCCTTCATCACCAAAAATATTTGTGCTGACGGCCGGAGTTCCGACAAGCAGATTCGCATCATAAACGCCGTCAAGCCAGCGCGCCAGATTTCGCATATTGAGTTCGACGACACTTGTCACGCCGCGCTCGTAAACATCAAATTCGCTGAGAGTGCTTCGCACCCAACCTTCGCGGACGTTATAGATGTTGATCGGCACGATCGCGTTGTAAGTCCCGCTCGGTGTCGCTTGTCTGGTTAGCGTTCCGCCGTCTTCATTGGCGGCGGCTTCGGTCGTGTTGATAAAACCCCGATTCGCATAAAAAAGCGTTGACGGGTCGGCAATTTCGCCGTCGGCGATGGATTGATAATTGCGCGTTAAATTGTTCAAAGTAAATGAATTTCCGCGTCGGTCGCGGCTTCCCTGCACGTATCCGGCCCAGAGCGGTCTTTGGAGATAAACGATGCCGTTCGGTTCGCCTTCGGTCGCGCCCATACTCAAGATCGCTTGCGTCACATCCAGGGTCGTGCCGTCCGGTTTGACGATCTCAATCAAGATCCGACCGCGCACGCCCGACCCCGGCGGAATATAGTTTCCACTGACAGTTTCGCCCGCTGATTTAACGCCGCGAACGACTTGCGTGCTGGTCGTTATCGTCGCGTCGGGATTTTGTTGGGCGATTGCCGAACCGCTGATCGTTCCCGTATCGGAAATCAGTTTCAAAACATTTCCTCCGTTCAGGGCTGAAGGGGTGAAAGCCGACAACAAAACGCCTTTACCGGCCGGAATTCCCGCGACATTTGCCGCGCCGCTGCCGGCTGTTTCATCATCGATCAAAATTCTGATCTGCGATTTGCCGTGATAGCGCGAAGTCGAAAGAATTTCGTCGTCCGAAGGCAGCGAGCGTTTGACAACTTCCGCCGGAGAATTTCCCGCGAGTTCGAGCGGCAGTCTTAAGGAAGACGCGCCGGTCGTCTGCGTCATAATTTGTCCGCCGAAACGATTTGGAACACCCGATGTGGCGGCTCTGACCGATTCGGATTCCCAGTTTGAATTGGCAACTCCCTCCGGACTGCCGGGAAAAAATCCGCGGGGTATTCCGCCGCCGCGGCCCGTCAAATTCGGTCCGCCGACTAATCCCAAACCAGCTTTGACGCTACCGTTGCCAAGCGTGCTTTGGACATTGATGCCGTTGACCTCAACATAGACATTCGTGTTGCCGCTTGAGGTGTTTGATTCGCCGCCGCGTGTTGCATCGCGGACAAATTCGCCCGCCATCGTCAAACGGTTCAGAAATTTTGTATTACGGAGCGCGTAAATATTTTTATTACTGTGAATTCGTCCGTTAAAGGTCATCAGCGGTCCGGGATGAATTTCGATGTCCTCGTTGCTGAACATCCCGAACTGGAACAGCGGGACGAGATAATTATTATATTCGCGTTCGAGTTTAACTTCCGTGCGCGTTGCGCTACGCGAAGCTGTCGAACTCATCTTGTAAGGAATAATGCTCGCGTAAAGTCCGGCATAAGGGCCGTCAGGAATATTGACTCGCGGATAAATGGTGTTCGGCAATCCTTGGATCGCGCGCAATTCATTTAATTTGTCGGTATCTTCTCGAAGAATTTGAGAAAAAGTAAATCCTTCGAGAAGAAGTTCATTCGGCGGAGAACCGGCAATTGTATTGAGATCTGTGACGTTCGGATTCATCTTGCGGCGAAAAAGACTGCTAAAATCATTTGTCATTTTTTCCAGTCCGGCAGATGACGCGTAAAAAGTGTGCGAACGCTGCAAATCGCTGCCCGCAATTCGCGCTTCGCTTGAAGAAAAGGCAAGTGCCGTCAACGCCACAACTGACAAAATTGCCACCATTATGATTGCAATTGCCAATGCCGCGCCGCGCTCATCTTTAAATTTACTATTTGAAACCACTTCTTTTTGCTTTTTGTGTAATTTTGTTTTAATCATTCCGCAAACCTCCAAATCCTTATCGCGTCAGCCGTCCTTCGTCGTTCAGATAGCTGACTCCCGCAATTTCGCCGACATTGCCGCTCGTCCCGAAATAACGGACTTTTATCTCAATTTTTTTCATCGAACCACTCAAATTCGTGATCGTTATTTGGCGCATATAGCCACTGCGAACAAACGCCGGATTGTCAACATCATCCGCTGTTCCGAAGATTCCGTCAGGTCCGGCATCGCGGAGATCGTCATCCGTTCCGCTAACTCCGTCCGGTCCGGGATTGAGCGATAACTCTTTAAAACCCGTACTGAATCCATTAAACATCGCCGGCGCATCTGTATTGTCAACGCTTCCGACATTGGCAATTTGTTTGAAATCAAGCCGACGCGAGTTTCTTAAAGTTTCAATTTCCTCGATCTGTCCGACGATGATGGATTTAGCGTTGGTGACATTGCGGCTGATCGTTCCGTAATGAATCGCATAACTAAGCGCGGCGGCAGTTCCCATAAGGCCGATGGTCAGTATAAAAATAGCAACAACGGCTTCAATTAAGCTGAAACCATTTTGCTTTTTTTCCAAACTGTTGTCTGAGATTTTCTCAGTTTTTTTATTCCACATACGCGTTTACACCCTGGCTGTATCGCCAAACTTTGATTCGACCGCCCGCTCCTAAAATTGAAACGGCAAACGCCGTTTCAAGCCGATATTTATCGTGATAGAAAAACAATGCCTGGTTTTGCGGGTTGTTACTCGCATCAATTACCGAACCATCAAGTTGAAAAGTGATTTCAACTGCGTTACTACTGAGATTTGTTAAATTTGTCGTATCACTCAGCGCAGATGTCGGAACTCCGGTCGGACGACCATATTTAACGTCGTCAGATTCGATTCCCGCACCCGAAAGCTGCACAATCTTATTTTTTGCATCGCCCAACGCACCAAAACTTCCGCCATAAACGGCAACTGTTTTGTTGGCATTATCATAGCGAAATGTTATCGGTTTTCTTTGCGACATCGCTTCTTGCCGCGCTTCTCGAAGCGAAGTCGCAACCTGTCTTTGCAAACCCGCAAAACGAAACAGCCGTCGCGAAGAAAGAACTTGCGGCAGAGCCAAAACTACAATTATTGCGAGGACCAATAAGACAACAATAAGTTCAGGAATGCTAAAACCTGTTTGTTTTTTTAACCTAATTGTTTTTTTCATGTTCTTTTCAGACATTCCTTTAATCCAATTGTGCGGTGATAAATTCACCCGGTTTGCCAAAGATTGTATAATTTTGTTTGTATGTTGTTAGATTTAACAAAATTATGTCGTTATTAATTTGTGGGATTCATTTACACACCTTGTTTAATTAAAAGTTAAGTCATTCAACTGATAAAGAATCAATATCTGACTTCGCGCCGGCTGATTATTGTTAAACCGGTTCCCAATCCGCTTCCCGATGGAGTGTTTACCGTGGTAACATTGCTCAGCCTTAAAGTTCCTTTAGATGCGACGGCAACTAAATTATTACCGCCCGGATTGTTAATATCAGGACCGTTTGTTCCGTCGCTCAGACGGAAATTCGCGGCTTGTAACCAACCGTAAAAGGTTGATTGATTGGTAATCTCCATTTGCCCATAAGCGTAAACCAGCCCCGGATTTCCGCTAACGCCTATTTTGGATGAAATTTTAATGTCATTTCCGGCAAGTAAAGCGTATCCTGGCAGTTTAGGCTGGAAAGCCGGAGCATTTGTGATTTCGATTGAGCCTTCCGTGATAAGCGTAATTTGGGGCGGAGTTGTGTTATCACCACCATTGCTTATCTTAATACTGCTTCCCTCCATATAATAAATCCCCGTTGAGATCACAGTGCCGGAACTATAAGACCACAATTTCGCTCCCGAACTCCACGACCATCCATCTAATCCCGCAACAGTTTTCTCTGCCGCAGTCATCGCAAATGAACTTCCTTTTTTATAGATATTTCCGTCGGCTTTAAAGATGTAATCTGCTTGTGGTCGAAATGTGCTTTGTAATTTGGGGATGTCATAAATCTCCGGGGTCAATTGTGGTTTAGAATAATAGACATTACTGCCGACCGTCGCAGACGTAGCGCAGGTAGTTCCGCTCGAGATTTTTGAGAGATTCATCGAACTGGTTGAGCTATGCGAAACAAAATTATCTACACAAACATTGCTCGAAGTTTGAAACGCGCCGTTTGCGTGGATAGTTCCGCCGGGACCTCGAACAAAAACATTATTAGAATTTATGATGTCGCCGTCAGCTAAAATACCGATTCGACCAGTGTCGCTGTTGCTAATAATCGCTTCCGTCGTTACTGTCGCCCCGTTTTGTCCGTAACCTACCGATGTGATAACCAACCGTTGATTGCTGTCTGCATTTTGATTACCGTCCGCATCTGCGGAATCGTCGCTGACATAAACGACATAATAACCATTCCCGAGCGTTAATCCGGTTGATGGAATCGGCGTTAATGACGAAGGTCGCGTGCTGAGTTCGTCTCCCGTATAGGCTACGCCGTCGCCTACCTGCAAAATTGCAGTAAATTCCGTTGGACTGGCGTTCTTAAGTAAATTTATGCCGTGCGTCAAACCGGCTTCGGAAATGTAATAGGCTTCGGTTTGCTCGCGTGAGTTGGTCGCAATATTTTGTGAAAGCATTCCCGAAGAAATCAGGGCAAACCCAATTACCGTCACCAGCAAGATAGCGAAGATCGAAATCACCAACGCCGCGCCGCGCTGGTTGCCGGCTTTAACATTTTTATTTTGGAAAATCTTTTGTTTCATTATCTTTGCCGCAAAAATGCAGAAGATCTAAAAGTCATCGGCGCTATGCCTGAAGGTGAAATAATAATTGTCATATCTATCCGGCAAATCTGAGTATGATTAGTCGTTGGATTAACAATCAGTGTGTTATTGGTATCGTAATACAGAAATTGCAACGTGCTTACGTTATCAAGAAATTCGACCGCACTTGTATCGCCTGGCTCTTGTTTCATCAATTTATTGTTCGATACGAAAAAGATTACATCTTCAAATGGGTCGCCAATATCGCTGTCCGGCAAACTGCTCAGGGTTGTGCCGCGCCAATCGGAACGAATGCGAATGGTGCTGTATGTTCCGCCAACCGCTGTTCCCGGATCAATTGGCTGTAGTCCGCTGATTCCACCCGGATTATTTCCGGCTGTCTGTATCAATCGTGTCATCATATCCAAAGCCGCCGTCGCGTCGTTTAAGGCTTCGGTTCGGGGACGCTGTTGAGTGTAACTGCGCTGAACGCCGGTCACGATTCCGCCGATAATGCCAATCGTAAAAACGAGAATTACCGAGACCATTAATAGTTCAATCAAACTAAAGCCGGATTCTTTGGATTTATGAGTTTTGTTATTCATTACATTATCTCCTATGAACTCGGCACTAAAGCAACCAGCCGAATAGTCGGCAGTCTGACACCCGGATTATTAGCAACCAAAATGACCGTTATTCTTTGCGTATTGGCGGGCACCCCGGCATCAGTCGGATTCGTTTCTATTAACCAGCGTCTTCGATATCGGGAATCGGGCAAATCATTGTAATTAGTAACATTAACGGTCAGACTTCCACCGCGTGCGCGTTGGGTGGCGGTTGGAGCATAATTTTGCAATTCTTCAATTTTTGCTTTGGCAAAAGAATTAGTCGCAATTGAATCGCGCGATTCTGTTTGCAGACGAATTCCAACTCCCATCAATCCCGCAACCCCGAGAAGACCGATAGTGGTGATGACCATCGCAATCAAACATTCAATCAAAGTGAATCCGTTTTGGCGATTGGTGATTTTTAGATAATTTTCCATCCTTTCACTCATAGCCAATCAATACATTTGCCCGACGGATATTTTACCCCCCGGCGAAATAGTGATATTTTTCCTTTTATTTGAATTTGTCTCCTTAATAGTAATAGTTGGCGCAGTCGTCGAAAGACGACCCATCGAATCAAACCTTATTTCAATCGAATTACCCGCATCCAAAGCCATACCTTGCGGAAATCTCTCAGGAAAGCCGACATCAATTGTTTCACCTGCCGGATTTGTGCTTCTGATCTGTGTGGTTTTAGCCACTTTATCAAGCCGAAGCCACGTGGTACGGTTCCGTTTGATAGCGTTCATTCGCGTTTCCATCAGTTTATTGCCAATCACCGAAACTGATGTATCGAGACGGTAGAGCTGTAATTGACGAATACTTTGCGGCAGTGCCATCACAACCAAAATAGAAATAATCAACAAAACAATAATCAGTTCAGGAATGCTGAACCCTTTTTGCTTCATTGATTTAACTTCTTTTTTATAGCACTTTATCTGCATCTTTATTGTCCCGAATAGATCAAGTGAAAGACCTGTTCTACTTCATCAAAGATTGAATAACTTGGTTTTTTCAGAAAAAACAATGTTAGTCTAAATTTTTATCCGATTTAAAACTTGCAGAAACACGCACGAAGTAAGTGTGCTTTGTTTTATAAAGAGCAGACACTATAGAGTGCTTTGTTTTAATAGTTTGATAAAGTCGCTCGACGTAATTG
>JANPDZ010000065.1:0-3627 GCA_031431735.1 Acidobacteriota bacterium
AACCAAAATTCAATGTCCATTTCGGTTTGGCTGATTCCGGCCATCTGTATCGCACGGATTGAAACGGCATCGCCATTGTTGGCTGAACAATTCCCGCCAAATTCGCGGTGCCGAACAAATGATCGAATTTTCGTTCGTCAAAGCTCCGGCTATACAACATAGTTCCGTCATCGGTGCAAAATTGCAGATCAGATTCGTAGATTTTTCGACATTTTCGACATATTCTTATCAACATCATTTCCCTCCCACGAAGGCGGCGTGAAAATTCCCCTCATTACGGAGTGTCAAAAAATCTAAAAAGGTTACAAACCAAGCCCGAAATTTATCGAAATGTCTGAATTTCACTTTTGAAACATTTTCATCTCCAATTTCCGATCAGCACAAACGAAGCCCAATAATGCGGATGCGCGAATTGTTTTTTCGCGTCTTTGACAAATAACGACAATTTGATTTCTTTGCCGTTTGGATTAAAAACTCCTGAACGCGGAACATCGGAAGTTGCGGTTTTTGTTTCCGCCCCGAGCAATGAGAGTTGAGCTTGACGAAAGGCTTCGCCCTTTGACATTGCGGGATTTTCGGCACGCTTTTTGTAAAAGCGGATCATCAGTTCAGGCGTTCCCGTGTCCGACACTTTCCAGAGACTCGCGATCACCGATTTTGCGCCCAAACTTTGCGCCAAATAAGCAAAACCTTCCGATTCCTTGCCGTTTGCCGTTAAACCTGTATCGCACGCCGAAAGCGTCAGCAGATCAACCGTGCCAAAGAGATTGTCTTTGTCCTGAATATCGGCAAAGGTCAGTTTGCCGTCGCCGATCAGCAGAAACGAAGCCGTCTGGTCAAGCGCGTTAAAACTGAAATGCGTCGCGATATGGACGACCGGATATTTGCCTTCGCGCCACAGCCGCAGGACTTCTTCTTTTTTGAAATCGTCATTGAGCCGAATCGCGCCGTCGAAAATTCCCGAGGTGGTTGGCGAGGTTTTGACAATATCCTTTAATTCCTTTTCCGCGCCCGGCAATGCGCTCATATTCAACGTGGAATTTCCCGCCGATACGCCCAAACCCAAAGCCTGCCATTGCGCCGCGTCTTTTTCGTTCAACATCAAAAGGCTCTGTTTGGTAAAAAGAGTCTGGCGGTATTTTTCGACCAGATATGCACGGCCGTCGTGAAGTGCCGCCATCGGAATATAACGCAGAATGCCGTCGAGCGACCACATAATCGTTTTGTCTTTGTATTTGGCGAAATAAGTTTCAAGATCGGCTTCGAGCGTCGTTTTCTGTTTGTCGGAAGTCTGGCGGAAAATCGCCTTGTAGATTTTTTCCGCCAACGGCTGCGGATCGTATTTGTCGCTGCTCAAAGCGTCGCGAAACCGGAAAACCGTCGTTTCCAAATCTGTCACATCAATCGGATAAGCCTTGCGACCTTCGGGCGTTACCAGAATCACCCAACCGAATTTTGAGCGCGTTTTATCCGGAACGATTTTTCCATTCTCGTCCTTTTCCTCTTCCGTGCCGATGACCGTATAGATCGCCACTGCGCCGGTGTTGAGTTCTTTGCTTAATTGGCTCAAAGCACGTTGCAGATTCTTTTCGCTTTGAATTTCTGCAACCTGATTTTCGACGCTCTTTTCAGTTTTTGAAAGCGCGGTCAGCGATTCCCGAAAAGCCTTGTTGGCAATTTCGATATCCGCCAAAACTTTATCGAGTTCCGGTTGTTTTGTGAATTTATCACCCGATTCCTTCTGCTCTTTTTGCAATTCACTCTGCCTGCGCCCAAGTTCAGCAAGGTTTTCGATTTTAGCGACAACATCGGCTTCAGTTTTGCTGTAAGGAACAGTGTCGGAAATTTCACCGCTTCTTGATAATTGCTTGTATTCTTTTTCCTTTAGCAAATTCAGCACAAACTGAGCTTCAAGAATGCGTTCATCGGCAATCATAATATTAGCGAGATAACGGTAATGTTCTTCGACTAATTCATAATAGGCTCTCTGAAATTCCTTATCCAAATCATTTATTGTTTTGTACAATTCTTGATATTTATTTATTAGTTGTTTGCCATAGAAAATGGCAAATTCTGAATTGTTCAATTTATTCCAAGTGAACATTAAATTATAAAGCGTCGTTGCTTCTCCGCCTTTACCTCCAACAATACGAAAACGAGGAAAAGAAACGAAAGAACCTGTGCGATCCCTAAACCGCTCAATCTCTCGACTTTGCTCACTCGGCACATCACATTTGGCAATTAATGTTTTCACCGTTCCTTCCGCACAAGTGTCGAAAATCACAACATTTCTTAGGGGGTTCCTTCGAGTAAGGAATTGACTCAATTCCTTACTCGAAACTGTCATTGATTGACGCAAATTTTCAATTGACAACATGCTTTTGTCGGCTGTTGTCGCATCTTGTGTCAAGTACAAATAAGTTTCTTCATCCTCCCCACTCCAATCTTTTTGGTTGAGTGTCAACGAAATGCTTTGTCCTGCGAGATAAAGGACAAAAATGTCCCATGGTTGGGCGTTTTTGAAGTCGTCGAAGGCTTGAATGAAATCGGTTTTAGTTGCAGTAGAAGTTTTTGCATCCACAACATTAAATTTCACATTCGTTTGTTTGCCATTGTTAGTTAGCAACCGAATGTGAATTTTATCCACGCCATAGATTTTGCTTGCGCCAAATTCTAAAGCTTGAGCAAAATTTTCCGCATTTTTTGTAGCATAGCTCAAATTGAGTTTGTCACTTTTGTAATTCGAGATGCCGACGACAATTGCGTAAATGTGTGCTAGCGATTGTTGTTTTACAATCGCAAGTTTTTCGTTCCGTGTTTGCAAACTCTGCGCTTGCCCGACAGAGGTAAACGCCAAAATCAAAAAAAACACCGCCACGCCAATTATTGTTTTGTGTTTCGGGTAGTTCATAGATTGCTCTTCTACTTTTTGGATACTAAGCGGGTGAGAATAAGTTTTGCGACATTTTGCTCTTCGTTCAGAGTCCAAACTTTAGTTTGAAAAACCGCCGCGCTTCGCTGGCGGTTTCACGGCTTGTGCGTGGACTCTGAACGAAGCAAAATACTTGATTACTTATGCTCCCCTACTTATGTATAATGGTTTTTATTTGCGAAAACTGACAAATTATCTTTCTTTTTATGAAAAAAGTTAAATCTTTTGTCTTGCAGGCTCTATTTATCATCCGGTTTTCCGATTGAAATTTGCTTATTTGCATATCACCGCCTTCATTTGTCGGAGTGTTTTATAATTTCCAACTCTACACATATTGCATTATTGAAAAATCGTTGGTCTGACTGAAAAATCGAATGGTATTTGCATGAAGCACGGCTTCGAATCCCGAATTTTTAGAATCACGACCTAAACTAAAATCCGGAATCCGATTCAGCGACCAAAACCAATTTGCGTAACATGAGTTAATAAATAGAAGTTGTTTGAAAAGTCGTTGGCGGCAAAGAAACAGTTCTCTCTCCTCAAACAAAGCACGTAGCGACAAATATAATAGCGTAGGGTAAAGCGAACATCGTGAGCGACACCCTACGTCAGTTTGATAATCCATGGCGACGCTGAAAGTGTCGGACAAAAGATACGCATTTAACCCGGGTTGCTCACTTTCAGCGAGCTCATGA
>JANPDZ010000066.1:0-1826 GCA_031431735.1 Acidobacteriota bacterium
GTTTTCCATGAATTATTTCCAAAATCCGAGCAAAGCCAACAAAACCAACCAAAGTCCGCCCATAAAATGCCAATACCAGCCGACTGCGCCTGAAATTTCGCGGCGTTTTTCGAGTTCCGATTCAACTTCGGATCTATTCCAAATGCGTAACACAACATAACCGAGCGCGATAATGCCGCCCAACACATGAACAGCGTGAAGAGCGGTCATAATATAGAAAAATCCGGCGTATGGATTGCTTTGCAAATAATAGCCGCGACTGACCAGGGCAAACCAAACTAAGATTTGCGAAGAAATAAATATTGCGCCTAAAACTGTCGTCACGATCAGCCAATTTTTAGATTTTTGTGTGTCATTTAACGAAATTGATTTTTGTGCAATTGTGTATGAAATGCTGCTTATCAATATCAGCGCAGTGCTGAAATAAACCTGGATCGGCAAATTAAATGGCTGCCATTCAAGTACACCGTTGGTCGAAATAACGATATAAGCGGCAATCAACCCGCCGAATGTCATTAATACGGCGATCAGCAAAAACCAGGTAAATATCTTGGATTTGCTAAAGGATTTTTCGTAAGATTCGGTGAAAGAATCATTTGAAGCGCCGCCGCCGGTATTTCCGCCGCCGTTGTCGCCGCCACCGTTATTCTTTCCGCCGCCTGATCCGCCTAAACCGCTGAGAATTGCGCGTTTTTTGAGCTTTCTTTGGGCCTTTATATTTGTTTTTAAAGTTCCGAGCTCCATAATTTTTAATGATTAAAAACCATCAAAGCAAAAATTATCGGTAAATAAAGAACCGAAACAAGCAGAAGTTTACGTGATTTTTCAAATGTTTTGGCGCGCGCAGTCTCGATGCTCGTCCACAAAAACCAAATTCCCAAAAGACTTGCTCCAATCAAATAATAAATTCCCGCGAGACCGATAAAAAATGGTGCGAGCGTAACGGGAACAAGCAAAATAGAGAACAACACGATTTGCCGCGCGGTTATGCGCCCGTCTTTTTCGACCGCCGGAAGCATTTTTATGCCGGCTTTCTTGTATTCATCTTTATACATTGTCGCAATTGCCAGAAAATGCGGAAATTGCCATAAGAATAGTATTGCGAAAAGAATCCACGCACCTAAAGTGATATTGTCGGCCGCCGAAGTCCAGCCCATTAAAGGCGGCATTGCGCCCGGCAATGCGCCGATCGCAGTCGAAGCTGTGGTTCGTGTTTTCAAAGGCGTGTAAAGAAAAACATACCCGACAATAACTATCAAACCCAAACCGGCGGTCAAACCATTGACCAGAAACAATAAATATAATTCGGCAACCGCGCATTGTACGACACCGAAGATCAATGCTTCATTCGGAGTTATCCGGTTGGTCGGTAAAGGGCGTTTTGCCGTCCGTTCCATTAACATATCGGTTTTTCTTTCAATATATTGATTAAGAGTCGCGACGCCAAAAGCCAGCAATGTTATGCCAACCATCGAATTTATAAAAACAATAAAGTTAAAACCTTGATAGCTGCCGAGATAAAAACCTGCCGCCGAGGTCAATACCAACATAAAAGCGATTCGCGGTTTGGTCAGCTCAAAATAAGCCGCCAGCTTTTCGCGCACGCTTGTAGTGCGCGTTTCCTCAATTTCTGCCGTGATTATATCCATTCTTAAAAAATTTTATAAAACTTGTTCTAAAACATTATTAATACTCTTGGCAAATTTAACGGGTAAGAACCAATCTTGCGGATAAAAAATCGCCTAGCCTTTCTCATCAAATAATTTTGCTTTGGAAACTTGCGCATAAATTTCAACTTAATACAATTTTAGAGGAATTAACTATTT
>JANPDZ010000067.1:0-7753 GCA_031431735.1 Acidobacteriota bacterium
TATCTACACAAGTCAAAAACATTGATTTTAGCTCTGAAAGAGCGGGATATAATAGCCTAGCGCATCGCGCTAGGTCGGCGATACATAATTTCACTAAGCCCTGAAAGGGCGCAATATTGATAATTTCGCCCTTTCAGGGCTGGCCGCGCAGGTGATTGTTTGACCTGGCGCGGTGCGCCAGGCTATTACATTACGCCTCTTCGAGGCTTTGTTTGGAATCAAAGAACTTGTGTAGATACTAATGGCTTGAGCTAGCGGCAATTGATAAGCAAATCGGCACGAATTATTTACAGTCACAAAAATTATGAAAGGTGTTGTCTTAGCAGGCGGACTCGGGAGCAGACTTTTTCCGCTGACAAAAATTACAAACAAACATTTACTTCCGGTTTATGATAAACCGATGATCTATTATCCGGTTCAGACGCTGATCAACGCGGGAATTGACGATATTATGATCGTCACGGGCGGAAATTATGCCGGACATTTTTTGCAACTTCTCGGTAACGGCAAAGATTTCGGCTTAAAGCATCTGAACTACACTTATCAGGAAGGCGAAGGCGGCATTGCCGACGCGCTTTCATTGGTCGAACATTTTGCCGATGATGAGCCGATCTGCGTCGTCTTAGGCGACAATATCATCGAAGGAAATATCCGTGCCGCCGCCGAAGATTATCGCAATCAGGGCGCGGGCGCGAAAATTTTGCTCAAACAGGTTCACGACCCGCAACGTTTCGGCGTTCCCGAACTCGACGGCGAACGCGTCCTGCAAATCGAAGAAAAACCAAAAGATCCGAAATCTGATCTTGCCGTGATCGGAATTTATTTTTACGACAACACGGTTTTTGACATCATCAAAACCCTGAAACCCTCGGAGCGCGGCGAACTCGAAATCACCGATGTCAACAATCATTTTATCAACCAAGGCACGATGACCTGGGCGGAACTCGAAGGTTGGTGGACGGATGCGGGAACTTTTGAAAGTCTGCTTCACGCCACCAATCTCGTCGCCAAAACAGGTGCGAATAATCTGGAATTGAGCGCGGCGAAATAAGAATTTGCCCACGCGCATACACGAAATATACGAAAAATAAAACTGAAATTTTTTTGTGTATTTAGTAGAGCAATTTTTTAATTATCTGGTATTTCTGTCTTCGTTCAGAGTCCAAACTTTAGTTTGAATCCCGCCGCGCTTCGCTGGCGGGCACACGCTGAAGCGTGGACTCTGAACGAAGACAGAAATCCGCAAATCCTAGAAAACTTAAAAATTGCTCTATTTAGTGTGTTTCGTGGGCAAAACAGTCTTATTGATCGTAAAGCGCAAGGCCTAAACCGAACTTGGCAGCAGCGCGCCGCAATGCCATAGATTCGGCGTTGCTTGAAGCATTTCCATAGCTTTCCAGTTCTTCGTCTTCCTGTCCGGTCGCTTCCCGAAAAACAATGCCTTCCAAAGAGGGAATCGAAAGCCGGATCGTCAGGATAAGTTTTCCGCCGATCGAATCTATCGAACGAATTTCATAACACCAGCCCGGCGCGTAATGGTCAAGATATTTTATTGCGTCGTGCCACGCCAAATAGAGAATTTCTTTGCCGCCTTGCCGCCGTTTGCGTAAGTGTTTCTGGGCAAGCGGTTTTGACAGATCTTTAACGATCTCGCGGATCGAGCGAGGTTCTTGTTTTGCTTCGATGGTTTGATTTTCCGCTTGTTCAAGTTCGGTAATTGCGTGTGTTGCCATTTTAAATTACTCCTTATTAATTCATAATTGTATCATCTGTGAAACATTAGCAAATAATTGATTTGAAATCAAATCGAATTTCCTTGCCGTCTTGCCGCCGTTTGCCGGGGATGTTTTTTGGCAATGGTTTTTGACAAAAGTTTGGCAATACGCGCGAATTGAAAGCAAACCTTCATCGTGGTTTAATTGAATGTCAAAAGAATCCTTTTCTTGAACTTGAGAAACTTTATTGAGCCATAATTTTCCATTTTACTTAAAAACCAAAATTTATGAAATTAGTTACCGCCGAAGAAGCCGTTAAGAATATTAATTCGGGCGATCACGTTTTTATTCAAAGTGTGGCCGCCGCTCCGCAAA
Organism: Acidobacteriota bacterium; assembly: GCA_031431735.1. Taxonomy (GTDB): domain Bacteria; phylum Acidobacteriota; class Blastocatellia; order Pyrinomonadales; family Pyrinomonadaceae; genus JAFDVJ01. The sequence goes on from JANPDZ010000067.1 coordinate 2,091, forward strand.
CATTGATCAAAGCAATGACCGCGCGAGCTTCAGAACTCAGCGGAGTTGAAATTTATCATCTACATACCGAAGGGGTCGCGCCCTATATCGCCTCGGAATACGCGGCGAGTTTTCACACCAACGCGCTTTTTATCGGAGCTAACGTTCGCAGTGCGGTCGCATCGGGCGAAGCCGATTATATTCCTTCATTTCTGAGCGAGGTTCCGCAGCTTTTCCGGCGCGAGATTCTGCCGATCGAGGTCGCCCTGATTCACGTTTCGCCGCCTGACCGCCACGGATTTTGTTCACTTGGAACATCGGTTGATGTCACGCTCGCCGGTGTCCAGATGGCGGAATGCGTGATTGCGCAAATCAATCCGAAGATGCCGCGCACGCACGGCGACGGAATTATTCACGTCAAGGAAATTGATTATGCGGTTGCCGTCTCGGACGATCTTCCCGAACTTCCGCTGCTCGGACTAACTGCCGAAGAAATCGCCATCGGCAAACATTGCGCCGAACTGACCGAAGACGGCGCGACCTTGCAGATGGGAATCGGCGCGATTCCGAATGCCGTTCTGGTGGCACTCAAAAATCACAAGGATTTAGGAATTCACACCGAAATGTTTTCGGACGGTTTGATTGACCTGCTCGAATCAGGTGTCGTCAACGGCAAATTGAAAAAGGTTCATCCGCACAAAGTTGTAGCGAGTTTTACGATGGGAACGCGGCGGCTCTATGATTTTATTGATGACAATCCGGAAATCGTTTTGCTTGATGTCGGCTATGTTAATGACCCGACCGTTATTCGCCGTAATCCGAAAGTGACGGCAATTAACAGCGCAATCGAGGTTGATCTGACCGGACAGGTCTGCGCCGATTCAATCGGCACGCGGCTTTATTCGGGAGTCGGCGGACAGATGGATTTTATTCGCGGCGCATCTGTTTCAGAAGGCGGAAAACCAATTATCGCCCTGCCTTCGGTGACGGGCAGAGGCGAATCGAAGATCGTTCCGTTTTTGAAAGAAGGCGCCGGTGTGGTAACGACGAGAGCGCACGTTCATTATGTTGTCACCGAATACGGCGCGGTCAATCTCTACGGTAAAACCTTGCGTCAAAGGGCGAAAGAATTGATAGAAATCGCTCATCCAAATCATCGCGAAGAACTTGAGCGACAAGCTTTTGAGCGGTTTAAAAGACTCTAAGGTGACGCCTTCCAAATTGCGAGCCTTAAACTTAAACCGTCCGGCAAATACTTTGCAATTACGCGAATATCTTTATCTGGTGAAACTAAACCGTAATTGTGCGAAAGCGCAGTTGAAATTATAAAGACATCCTGCCAAATGTTTGTTTCTCTATTTCCTTTCTTTTTTGGAGACTTACGTTCTCGTAGCCATTTGGGCTCATTCACCAATAAATTCGCGTAAATGAAAGAGGCAATCTCTGAGGCTCTTTTGTCAAAAGGTAGAATTCGGGAAATCTCGCTAAGAGCGGTATTTATTTTTTGGCGAAACTCATCAGCTTTTTCTAATTCAATGTTTTTTCGGGCGAGTTCTTTGTTTATTCCGTAATTAGCCTCAAAAATAGTCATTGACGATATAGCCGGAAATGACTTTGTGTTGGAAAAATACTTAGCGATTTCATTTTTGACGTAATCCTGTTCGTTACCCTGTTCATTTCTCAGATGGGAGAAACTGACAGTATCTAAAACAAGCGGAGTTTCAGGCAGAGCAACATCAATCGACATATTTAACTAAAAATTAAAGGCTTCTTCATCTAATTCGGGGCGTTCTAAAATAGCTTCCTTCTGTTCTTCTGTTAATCCGTCTAGTGTTGAACCAACAATCGCAAAGTATTTATCCATTACAATTGAATCAAGTTTAGAGTCTAAATCAATTAGTTTTTGAAGTTTTTTACTCCAAGTCTTTGGGGGTAATTGAGGAATGTTAATCGCAATCATTTTAATTATGCCATTAACAGAGCGTTGTTTTACTTCAACGATGCTTCCGTCAAGTTTTGATAATTTCTCTTTCACTTCTTCATAGTTATCTATAACAGTTTTGTCAATTCGACCAGTCATAATTCCGAGTGATATTTCGACACCAAAAATAGATTTAACAACAGGTTCAGGTCTATAAGTAATTGTTTTAGGTTCCGATGTTTCAGGTAACCACGAAAGAGATTCTTTATTAGCTATCCAAGGAATGGTTTGATGATTTGCAAACCAATCAAATTCACGGTCAACAATTGCGTGATAGCAAAAAGCAATAGATTCAACATCTTCGCCTTTAATCTCACCGGCAGGAAAAGGAAGTGAAATACCCAAAGCCGTTTCAATAACCATCAACCTATAAGCAATTTGTCTTTCCTGTAATAACTTGATTGTTTCGTTAAGAGGTAATTCAAAGGATGTCGCTAAATCATAATTGAGTTGTGGAATATGAACTCTAAACTTTGATGATAATCCAAGCATTGCCCATAAGGTTGAACTCAAAAACTCAGAGATTGGAGTTTCCTGTTTTTTATCTAACTTCATTCCAAAACTTTCTAGTTGAAATGTCGGTTCGGTTTCTTTTTTCCAATATCCATCTAAAATAGTTTTAACAATTAATTTATCATCAAGCGTTAAGTGCAAAACGATTTCGTTGGATTCTACATTTCCTTCAATATCGGTAATTTCAAACTCAAGATTAGTATCAAAGTCAGTGAACTCAAGTTTAAGAAAATCTGAGTCTGTAAAAGTTTGTAAAGAGCTATATGCAACTGGGGCAGTATTTGATTTAATTTCAGAGAAAAAATGTCCGTTATCATATAGATTAACAGGATTCGGTATAATACTTGGAGAATGTGAGTTTGAAATTGTTGCATTCATAATAAAAGTTCCTATCTCAAAAATATACTCTTAAAATAGAGATTCTTCAATAAATTAAGTAGAGCAATTTTTAAGTTTTCTGATGTTTGTAGTTCCGCCTTCAGGCGGTTTTAGTTTGAGTATTCAGATAATTAATTATTTACAAAACTTAAGTTGACGACACTCTAAGACCGCCTCAAGGCGGAACTACAAACATTTGACGAAATACCAGATAACTTAAAAATTGCTCTACTTATCATTCCTAAACCGTCACGGCTTCGCGGTATTCGCCCCAAACCTTTCTGAGGCGATGCGAGATTTCGCCGACCGTGACATCGCTTTCGACGCAATCTAAAATGCGCGGCAGAAGATTTTCGTCGCCTTTTGCCGATTCTTCTAATTTCAATAAAGCATTTTCTGCTTTTGCCCGGTCGCGTTTTTCGCGGACGGCGCGGACTCGTTCGATTTGGTTTCTCTCGATCACTTCGTCAACTTTGAGAATCGGAATCTTGGTGTCTTCTTCGATTTGAAATTTATTCACTCCGACGACGATTTCATCTTTTCTTTCGACCGCTTTTTGATATTGAAATGCGGCTTCCTGTATTTCGCGCTGCGGAAAGCCGTTTTCGATCGCTTTCAGCATTCCGCCCATCGCATCAATCTTTTCGATGTATCGGGCGGCTTTGGCTTCCAATTGATTCGTCAATTCTTCAATTGCATAGCTTCCGGCAAGTGCGTCAACAATATCGGCAACGCCTGATTCGTGCGCGATAACTTGTTGCGTTCGCAGGGCAATTCGCGCCGCTGTTTCGGTCGGCAGCGAAAGAGCTTCGTCCATCGAATTCGTGTGCAGACTTTGCGTTCCGCCAAGAACTGCGGCGAGTGCCTGAATCGTTGTTCGCACGATATTTACTTCGGGCTGCTGCGCCGTCAGCGTCGAACCGGCGGTTTGCGTGTGAAAACGAAGCATCAGAGATTTCGGATTGCGCGCACCGAAACGATCCCGCATAATCTTTGCCCAAAGCCTGCGAGCGGCGCGGAATTTAGCGACTTCTTCGAGTAAGTTCAAATGCGAATTAAAAAAGAACGAAAGACGCGGCGCAAAATCGTCAACCTTTAAACCGACCGAAATTGCCGCGTCAACGTATGCGATGCCGTCTGCAAGAGTAAAGGCGATTTCCTGCGCGGCGGTCGAACCGGCTTCACGAATGTGATAGCCCGAAATCGAGATTGTGTTCCAATTCGGCACTTCCCGTGCGCAAAAAGCGAAAGTGTCGGTAATCAGCCGCATCGAAGGCTGCGGCGGATAGATGTAAGTTCCGCGGGCGATATATTCCTTCAAAATATCGTTCTGAATCGTGCCATCCAATTTATCGAACGCGACGTTTTGCTTTCGCGCAACGGCTAAATAAAGACAAAGGAGTGTCGAAGCGGTCGCGTTGATCGTCATCGAAGTCGAAACCGTATCGAGCGGAATGCCGTCAAAAAGCGTCAGCATATCGTCCAGAGAATCAATCGCGACGCCGACCTTGCCGACTTCGCCCGCCGCCAGAGCGTCATCCGAATCAAGTCCGATCTGCGTCGGCAGATCAAAGGCGACGCTCAAACCGGTCGTGCCTTGCGAAAGCAGATATTTGTAACGCCGGTTCGAATCTTCGGCGGTCGCAAATCCGGCATATTGGCGCATCGTCCAAAAACGCCCTCGATACATATTCTTGCGAACGCCGCGCGTGTATGGAAATTCGCCGGCGTTGCCGAGGTCGTGCGTGTAATCAAAATGTGAATTTGTCGGGTTAAAATCGGCGGGCAATTCGATGCCCGAAGAAGTCTCAAATTTTTCGCGTCGTTCTGCCATAACGCCGATAGATTAGCATATTCAAGCCGCGAAAACACACCGCCGCAAAAGTTTTGGATTGACAAATTCAGATGTGGAAAACTCTCACGAATAAGCGTAAAATCCGTAAATATGAAAACCAATTTGCTTGATTTCGAGATAGATAAACTCACTAATTCAATCGAAAACACACTAACAGGCGAAATATTTAAAACAGAAGTTGCAAAAATCAGCTGGCAAGAGAAGCGTTTGATAAAAAAATCCGCGTGGCTGTTTGATTGGCACTTAGAATTAAAAGCTCCGCAAAGGGAAGTTTTCAAACTAACGACCGTTAATAATTCTGATATAATACAAGGATTGATGTGCTTTGAAGATAAGAAAGACCATATCTTTTTACATCTTTTGGAAAGCGCGAAATTTAATAAGGGCAGGCAAAAATTATACACGGGCGTTGCGGGAAATTTGGTTGCGTTTGCTTGCAAAACTTCGTTCGATAAAGGTTGTGAAGGCTTTGTTGCTTTTGATTCTAAAACGGCTTTGATAAAACATTACGAGCAATCATTGGGCGCAACGCATTTTCGCGGACAGCGAATGTTTATCGAAATCCGCGCCGCCAAGCAACTTGTCGAAAATTACTTTGCATCATAAAAATTATGAAACTCGCAAAAGAACCGAAAGAAGTGGATTTTATTATCAAGTCAGAACCTTGGTCGGAAAAGGATTTGGCTGACTTCAGGCTACTGATTCAAGAAATCAAAGGCAAAAACAAGCGTAAAAAAAATTCGGTCGCCGCAAAATCAACTAAACAAACTCAGAATCGTCTGCCATAACAGGCAGATTTTCTCTCGCTAATATTCAAACTTTGTCTAATCATCGGCTTAATCAAAACCTAAGTAAGCCAGCCAGCCAAAGTTTTCTAACATAATGCAGAAGCCCGCTACGCTCGTAAGGGCGAAGAGGCACACTTACGAGCGTAGCGTGTTTCCGCATTTTCATTAT
>JANPDZ010000068.1:0-4035 GCA_031431735.1 Acidobacteriota bacterium
AGTAAAACAAATTAAATAACATCATCCATTAAGGTAATATTGTATAAGACAATTTCGGTAATGTCGGATGCCTTAAAAGTCTTTTCTGATCAACTTCCTTCGCCAATGATGGTTGTTTGAGCGGATAAAACTTGGCATTTATTCTAACTTCGACACTTAATCCTGTTTTGGTTGTTGTTTTCTTCATTAATTGTTTGACTTGCTCTAAATTCGTTAAAATCGTCTCCTTAATCGTTCGATGCACTTGCGCAAACAACCTTCTTTCAATCGGATTATACTTTGAACAATATGGCGGATAATGACAAATCACCAACTTCTTGTCTATTTTCCGCGCTAATGCTTGCAACAATTTCTTGAATAGATGATGCCGATGCCCATTCGCTCCGCCGCTGTCACACAAAATCAAAATTCTGGTTGCTTTCCGATATTCGTATTTCCCAACCGTTTCCCACCACCACTCTATATTATCGACCACAAACTCCGCTGTCTCGTGTGAATTGCCGATACTCAGGTAGCCTTCATTCAGTTTCAAATCATAAATCCCGTGCGGAATCGCTTTTCCAACTCCCAAATACGGATAATCGTGATCAAACACCGGAACCCCTTTCTTGCCTTTCGTTAAGACTGGTTGATTTTTTGTCAATCCGCCCAAGATTTCTTTCTTCTTGGTATCTATGCTGATCATCGGATTCTCTTCCATCAACATAAACAATCCCATCAAATATGAAATTATCTGAAACTGCTCACTGCGGTCAGGACTCTCTCCCGTCGCCTTTGTTTTCGCTGGCTTTCTTTTCCGATACCCATTCTCGTGTAAAATCCTTTTGATACAGTCAGTCGTGACCGCGACTTGATATGTTTGTTGCAAATGAAGCGCGATGTCACAATGTCTTAAATGCGTCCATTTAATCGTTTCATCGGTTGGACTTCCTGCCGTGTTTTGCTCGACATACTCAAGTATCCAACCAGTCAGTTCAGCGATCGTTACTTCTTTTTTTTTCGTCCGCCGCCAATCTCTCGTTGCCGCGAATAATCAACTTCGTAATTATTCTCAGACAACTCCCCCAAGCCTTTATTGATTGTCTTTCGGTCACACTTAAAAACTCTCGCCAAATAGCGTTTACTCCCAATCCCTAAGCGTTCATATTCCATTGCCACAAAATGCCGACGTTGTTTTTCCGGCAAACTCCGATAATAACTCAGTTGCTTTTCTATAAAATCGCTTTCATAATGTTCTTTCTGTTTTCGCATTTCTGTTTGGATGCCAAAAGATCCCAAATGGATGACCTTATTTAATTTCTTTTACTTATCGTCCAAAATATAGCCTGTGCCGCGCCGCGTGTGAATCAGTTTCAACTCAAAATCGTGATCAATTTTCGCCCGCAGATGATTAATATAAACATCGATCGTATTTGAAAACGCGTCAAAATTCGCGTCCCAACAATGCTCGGCGATCTCGGCGCGTCCCAAAACGTTGCCTTTTCTGCGCACCAGGAATTCGAGCATTGCATATTCTTTCGTCGTCAACACGATCTCGTGCCCGCCGCGCCAAACCCGATGGGCATTTGTGTCAATCGTCAAATCGGCAACTTTAAGTTTGGTCGCAGAAATTCCGTTCGCAGTTCGTCGCAAAAGCGCACGGATTCGCGCTAAAAATTCGCCAAACTCAAAAGGCTTGGTCAAATAATCGTCCGCGCCCGCATCGAGTCCGCGAATTTTGTCTTCGGTCTCGTCGCGGGCGGTCAGCATCAAAATCGGGATCGGAAGAGCTTTCTCGCGCAACCGGCGGCAAACCGCCAAGCCATCAGGTGCCGGAATCATGATGTCCAGTACGATCAGATCATAATCGTTGATTTCGGCTTCATAAAGGGCATTTTCACCGTCAAACGCAATATCAACGGCAAACGACTGTTCACGCAACCCCTTGGCAACGGCGTGCGCCAATTTTTCGTTATCTTCAACCAGTAAAATTCTCACCTTACACGTTTTACTTCATTTTTGTAGAATTTGTCCAATCCATTCGGGTTCGCGCAGTTTTCATCGGTAAGCCTTTTGCCGATCTCCAACGATGAAACCACGAAAGACCGCACCGCGATTGCGCTATTTCTGCAAGCCGATTTTCCGCATTATTTCCATAAACCGTTTTTCGTTTCTGATCGTCTTAAGGAACATGCAAAAAATAACTTATAACGATCGTTTAGATGCTCGGTCTCTGACCGCCGGGCAACGCGGTCTTTAGAGCGGCTACTTAACGATTTTAGTTTTTTTTTTTACTGTTATAAGTTATTTTTTACACGTTCCTAAGTTATGATTTTCATGTTCCTTGGTACCGTTTTCAGTTAGAAACTATGCAAAAAAAGTCCAACAAACTTATTGTTTTTGAAATTAAACCTAACAAAGAAAATTAGGTTCAGAGTCGGGCTACTGCCCGACTCTGAACCGACAATTATTGTTAGATTTATTATTCAAAGACCAACAGGTTTGTTGATTCTTAAGGCATTCAAAAAAGTGCATTCCGCGTTTGTTGGACTTCCCCGCATAAAGTATCTTGCTTGTAATGCACAGTTTCTAAGTGAAAAGGGTATTAGTACCGTTTTGAATTGATGAATGTGCATCAGAAGCTTTGAAAAGAAACCGAGGGAAATAGGACACGGATGAACGCGGATTGGAGCGGATTAGCGCGGATTTTTGATTGTTTTATCCCCAAACATCAGTCCAAATCTGCGCCAATCCGCGTCCTATTTCCTAGTTTTCAAAAAGTTTCTTAGGGATTTTATCCAAAATCTGCTAACTCTTGTGATCAAGCAAGTTGTTTGAACTTCGAGAAATCCGAAATCGCACATCCGAAATCGTTATAATATTGCATTTACGGCTGAATTAAGGGTGGTAAATGCTTTTTTTCTGATTGCAAAACATTCGGCGGAATCAGAAACCAAAAAACCGATAATGTTTGAAGCAATGCTTACTTTTAACCTGAAATATCTGCTGCTCTTCGTAATTCTTTTTGCCATTGAAATTTGTATCGCTTTATTTTTCAAAGACGCGCTTATTCGCCCGTTTGTCGGCGATGTTTTAGTGGTAATTTTGATTTACTGTTTTTTCCGAACATTTCTGAAAGTTTCTTATTGGAAATTGGCTTTCGCGGTTTTTCTTTTCGCTTGTGTTATCGAGATCTTGCAATATTTTGATTATGTTGCTCTGCTTCATCTGGAAAACAATCGTCTAATTTCGATAATTTTGGGCAGAACTTTTGAATGGCTGGATTTTATTGCTTATTTGAGCGGCTTTTTGATTATTTTAGCAGTTGAAAAAATCTTCCAAAGCAGAGAAAATTATCATAATTTATGAGCCAAGACACAAAGCCGATCCGCTCGGGCGAAGAACTCAGCAAAGCAAATCTGCAAACATTTTTGCGCGAAAACCTTGATATAAAATCAGGGGAAATCGAGATTCTGCAATTTCCGTCGGGAAGTTCAAATCTGACTTACTGCATAAAAATCGGTGCGGAAGAATACGTTTTGCGCCGTCCGCCGTTTGGCAATCAGGTCAAATCGGCGCACGATATGTCGCGGGAATTTAATGTTTTGTCGAAATTGAGCGAGTTTTATCAGCCGGCGCCGAAACCGCTGATCTATTGCAAAGATGAATCGGTCATCGGCTCGGAATTTTATCTGATGGAACGCCGCAATGGTTTGATAATTCGCGGAAAGTCGCCAACGTCAGAACCGTCTGCTCCTACAGATGGTTTATCGCTCGAAACCTCGCCCGATCTAAGAAGAAAGGTTTGCGAATCTTTCATCGGAAACCTCGCCGAATTACATTCGTTAGATTACAAAAAGATCGGTTTGGAAAATCTTGGCAAACCCGAAGGCTATGCGACGCGTCAGGTCGAAGGCTGGACAAAAAGATATTTGAATGCCAAAACAGAAGATCAGCCCGAACTCGAAAAAGCAATCGAATGGCTCAACCGCAACATTCCCGCATCAACGGGCGCAACGCTCGTCCATAACGATTACAAATTCGACAATATAATGC